>JALORT010000014.1 GCA_025458755.1 Methylotetracoccus sp. | reverse complement strand
GCATGATTGTTCCCTCGTTTGCTTGAGATGGTTGTTTTGGCTCTCTTTAAAAACGTCGAGAGTCGTATTGTGTTAGTTGCTTAGCCGGCGCCCGACAGCGGACACGCCTCAGCCTGGAGACAGAGTGAAGCCGCTCGAATATACCCCAGCGACGATGCCATGGTCAAAAGTTCCCATCCAGCGTATCTGCCGTCGACATCCAACCGCGCCGTTGGATCGTCGAAAACGATACGTAGACCGAGGGTATGACAAAAATCGTCAAAAAGGTTCCGATGGTCATGCCTCCAACGATGACCCAACCAATCTGCTGACGGCTCTCCGCGCCGGCGTCCGCAGCCAGAGCCAACGGTAATGCGCCGAGTATCATCGTCAGTGAAGTCATCAGAATGGGACGGAGCCGCAGCACCGACGCTTGCAGAGCCGCTTCCGATGGGCTCAGGCCCGACACTCGAAGCTGGTTGGCAAATTCCACAATCAAAATGCCGTTCTTGGTGATCAAACCCACCAGCATCACCAAGCCGATCTGACTGTAGACGTTCAGCGTTCCGCCAGTCAGCTTGAGCGCCAACAATGCACCCAGCACTGCAAGCGGCACGCTCAACATGATGATCAACGGATCGAGAAAACTCTCGAATTGAGCGGCCAGAACCAGATAGATGAAGATCAGCGCGAACAGGAAGGTCAAATAGAGCGTACGACTGGACTCTTGGAACTCGCGCGACTGACCGTCCAGGTCCGTCTTGAAGGACGGCGGCAGCAGTTCGCCGGCGACCCGGTCCAATGCCGCCAGCGCCTGCCCCAGCGTATAGCCGGGGGCGAGGTTCGCCGACACCGTTGCCGCGCGCAGCCGGTTGAAGTGATTGAGTTCCCTAGCGGAAGCGCGTTCCCGCAAGTCCACGACATTGGCCAGCTGCACCAAACCGCCCCGCTCACTCCGGAGATAAAGCGACATCACATCGCCAGGGGTCGCGCGTTCGCTGTCGGCCAGCTTCACGATAACATCGTACTGTTCCCCTTCGCGTTTGAAGCGGGTCACCTGACGGCCCCCGAGCAGAGTTTGCAGTGTGCGGCCGATCTCGTCGACATCCACCCCCACGTCCGCCGCCTTTTCGCGGTTGACCAACACGCTGAGCTGCGGCTTGTCCAGCTTGAGATCACTGTCTACGTTGACGATACCGGGAATCGCCAGCGCCCGATCGATGAACTTGCCGACGATGGGTTCCAACTCGTCATAAGTCGGGCCTTGGAGCACATACTGAATCGGAGGATTGCGAAAATTCTGTCCCAGCGAGGGCGGATTGATCGGAAAGGCCAGCACGCCGGGCAAGCCCATGAATTTTGGCAACAGCTCCGCGGCAATCTGCTGTTGCGTCCGTGTCCGCTCGGCCCAGGGAACGAGGCGGAGGAAGGCAAGCGCGCTGTTGACCGGATTTGGCCGTTCCAGCCCCGGCGCCACCACCATGAAATAACTGCTGGCTTCCGGGATCGTGGCCAGGAATTGCTCGATCTCGGCCGCGTAACGGTCAGTGTACTCGAGCGACGAACCCTCCGGCGCCGACACTACGGCGATCACGTTCCCGCGGTCTTCCAGTGGAGAAAGTTCCGAGTTCAGCGCACCGAACAGGCGATAGGTGGCGACAGCCATCACGACCATCATCGCCATGACCGCCAGCCGGTATCGGATGACCCGCCGCAGGAGCGAGCTGAAGCCGCGCAACACTGGTGATTGGGACGCGGAACCGTCCATTTGCTCGGCATCGACCGTCCGGCCCGATGCGCGGAGCAGACGCGAACACATCATCGGCGTCAATGTCAGCGCGACGAACCCGGACACCAGCACCGCACACGACACAGCCAGGGCGAACTCCGAAAACAGACGTCCGGTATTGCCGGTCATGAACGCCAGCGGGGTGAACACGGCAGCCAGCGTCACGGTCATTGCGATCACGGCGAACGCGATCTCGCGGCTGCCGTCGAACGCAGCCGCGAGAGGTGGCATACCGTTTTCGATCCGGCGGTAAATGTTCTCCATCATTACGATCGCATCATCTACGACCAGCCCGATGGCCAACACCAAAGCGAGCAGGGTCAGAATGTTGACGGAAAACCCGAACGCGTAGAGGAAGATAAAGGCGCCGATCAGCGACACCGGGATGGTCACGAACGGGATCAACAGCGCACGCAGCGAACGTAGAAACAGGAAAGTAATCGCCAGAACCAGCCCGAGTGCCTCCAGCAGCGTCTTGTAGACCGCGCGGATCGATTCTTCGATGAACAGCGAGGTGTCGAAGGATACCTTCAGCCCCATTCCATCCGGTAAAGATTCGTTGAGCTTCGGCAGTTCGTCCTTGATCGCCCGCGCCACCTCCAGCGTATTGGCCGTCGCCTGCTTGACCACCCCCATGCCGACGGCGGGATTTCCGTTCACCCGCACAATGTTGCGCTCATCCTCCGCGCCGATTTCGGCTCTACCAAAGTCCGCGAGCCGAACCGGATAGCCGCTCACGGAGCGCACGATGAGGTCGTTGAACTGCTCCGGTGTGCGCAGGTCGGTTTCGGTGAATACCGTGAGCTCCCTGTTCAGGCTTTCGATACGGCCGCCCGGCAGTTCCAGATTGCGCTTCAGCAACGCGTTTTCAACATCCGCAACGGTGACGCCGTACGCGGCCATACGGTCGCGGTCCAGCCAGATGCGCATCGCGTAGCGGCGTTCGCCGCCGATAATCACGCTGGCCACACCGGGAAGGGTCTGCAGCCGATCCTGCACGAAGCGGTCGGCGACGTCGGTGATTTCGAGAGCATTGTGACGATCGCTGAAGAACGCGAGCCAGAGGATCGGCTGGGCGTCCGCTTCGACCTTGCTGATCACCGGCTCGTCGATTTCCTCCGGCAACCGTGCACGCACGCGCGACACCCGATCACGGACATCCGCCGCCGCTGAATTGGGGTCGCGAGACAGCGTGAATTCCACCGAGATGCGGCTGACTTCCTCGCGGCTGACCGACTTCATGGTCTTGATTCCTTCGATGCCGGACAGAGAATCTTCCAGCGGGCGGGTGACCTGGCTTTCCATCACTTCGGCACTGGCTCCCTTGTATACCGTCATGATCGAGACGATGGAGGTATCGATGTCGGGGTATTCCCGCACCGGCAGACGCTCGAAGCACATCAGCCCCAGCAGCACCAATACCAGACTGGCCACCGTGGCCAACACCGGACGGCGGATCGAGAGATCGGATAGAACCATGTTATCGCCGGGGCCTGCTCGTTAAGCTCGGAAAGAGCACGGACTCTCCGACGTCACAAGCACGAGACCGGTTCGGGTCGCCTGCGCCGCAGCCGCGGCGGCAAGCGCGGAAGGCGGCCGGCGGCAATCGCAGGAACTCCGGACAGCGGATCATTGCGGACCACAAGCGTTTTACGCCAGTCAGGGTTTGGGTCTTCCCGATTCGCTCACGATGACCCGGTCGCCGTCTCGCAGCTTCGTCTGTCCATCGGTCACCACCCAATCACCGGCAGCGAGACCGGCGATCACTTCGACGCTGCCCTTCCGCCGCACTCCCGCTGTCACTGCCGTCAAGGCCGCCCTGTCGTCATACACTTTGTACACGAACGCACCGCTGCCTTTCAGCAGCAGCGACTGCTCGGGCACGAACAGAGCATCGCGTGTCCCTTTCAAACCCATGCGAATCTTCGCGAACATGCCGGGACGAAGCAGAAGCGGGTCGTTCGGCAGGCGCGCCCGGACTTTTAACGTGCGGGTCGCTTCATCGAGCCGCGGATCGAGCGCGTAGACCACACCGGCGAACGCCCGCCCGGGATACGCTTCGACACCGACGGTGAGCGGCAGACCGGTGCGAATGGAAGCGGCATACTTCTCGGGCAGTTTGAAATCCAGCTTGATGGGATTCAGCGCTTCGAGATTCACCAGCGCCTGCCCTTCGGTGACGTAATCTCCAACCGCGACCTGACGCAGACCCAGAACGCCACTGAAGGGTGCGCGAATGATCATCTTCTCCAGCCGGATGCGCTCCCTCTCGACGCTGGCATTGGAATACTTCAACTTGGCCAAGACTTCGTCGTACTGTTGCGCGCTGGCCAAATTTTTTTGGCGCATTTCCTTGACCCGCTCGAAGTTCTGACGATCGAGCAGTTGCTGCGCCTCCATCTGCGCCAACATCGCCCGATTTTCCGCCGCGTTCAGCTCGAACAGCGGCTCACCGGCACGGACCCTGGCCCCCTCGGTAAAGCGGATCGCTTCGATTCGGCCGGCCACTTCGGGCCGCAGCACCACCGATTCATCCGCCAACAGCGTCCCGACCGCCAGCAGATCCTCATCGATGCTTTCCCGCCATACCTGAGCGATCTTGACGCCCGCGGGAGGCTTCGCGGCCGGCGTCGCAGCCAGCGCCGGGTCCGGCGGCTTACCCGACTGGAATAGCCGCCACGCCCCCAGGCCGCCGAGCACGACGATCAGCAGAACATAAGGCAAGATCTTGGTCCGTCCCATCACGGGACCGAGGTGCGCGCGTGCGCGACGCCACATAGGCGGCGCATGCCGCCACCCCACGGCGCGTCGTGTGCGGACAGATGAAGCACCGGATGCAGGTACGATCCGGCGGACTAGGCGTTCAGCAGGTCCTTTAGTTTTCCGGCATGATCCAACGCTGCCAGGTCATCGAAGCCGCCAACATGAACGTCGCCGATGAAAATCTGAGGAACCGTCCGGCGTTTGGTCCGGGCAATCATCTCGGTGAGGCGCTCCGGCTCCCTGTCCACTTGAATTTTCTCGATCGTCGCGACTCCTCTTTCAAGCAGCAGACGCTCGGCCATGCGGCAAAAAGAGCAGAGTGCGGTACTGTACATAACAACGTTGGGCATAAGGATTGACTCGATCTGTGCTTCGATAGTCTACCATGGCATGCCGCCTCGCCCCTGGGGCTGACGTCCTGAAGCCCTGGGAGCCGAGTGGTGTTTCTGAACCGCCCTCTGCGAAGAAAAAAAACGGGCGCCCGAGGGCGCCCGTTCCATCCCACCTGACGGCGTGCCGAATTAGAAGTTGTAGCCTTTCTCGTTGTGCTCGGAGAGATCGAGACCCACAGTTTCTTCCTCCTGCGAGACGCGCAAACCGCCCAGTATCACATCCAGGAATTTCAGGATAATGAAGCTCACGACCGCTGTGTAAACCAACGTGACGACGACCCCTTTGAACTGGACCGCGAGCTGGGAGCCGATCGTCATACCTTCGGCCAGTCCTTTGCCACCGAGCTCGCTTGCCGCAAAAATGCCGGTCAGCAGTGCGCCGATGATCCCGCCGACCGCATGCACGCCGAACACGTCGAGCGAATCGTCGTATCCGAATTTGCGTTTCAACTTGGTGGAAGCCAGAAAGCAGCAGAAACCCGCGGCAAAACCAATACCCAACGCCCCCATCGGCCCTGCCGTACCGGAAGCCGGCGTGATCGCGACCAGACCCGCGACCGCGCCGGAGGCGATGCCAAGAACACTAGGCTTGTCGTGCGAAATCCACTCGGCAAACATCCACGTCAGAGCGGCGGCGGCCGTGGCGATTTGAGTCACGGCCATCGCCATACCGGCGCTGCCGTCCGCCGCGACCGCGCTTCCGGCGTTGAAACCGAACCAGCCGACCCAGAGCATCGACGCGCCGATCACGGTGAAGGCCAGATTGTGCGGCGGCATCGGCGTCTCGGGATAACCACGGCGCTTACCGAGTGTCAGAGCAGCCACGAAACCGGCGATTCCTGCGTTGATGTGGACCACGGTCCCGCCGGCGAAATCGAGGACCCCCCAGTCCCACATCAAGGCGCCGTCGCCGCTCCACACCATATGTGCAATCGGTACGTAGACGATGGTAAACCAAATGCCCATGAACAACAGCAGGGCCGAAAACTTCATGCGTTCGGCGAAAGCACCCACGATCAATGCCGGTGTAATGATCGCGAACGTCATCTGAAAGGTCATGAACACCGTTTCAGGAATGGCGGCAGTCAGGCTGTCACGCGACACCGACGACAGAAACGCTTTCGAGAACCCCCCAACGAACGAATTGAAGTTCACGACCCCCTTCTCCATCCCTGTCGTGTCGAACGCCAGGCTGTAGCCGTAAAGTGCCCACAGCACAGTAATCATCGATGTGATCGCGAAACACTGCATCAGCACCGACAACACGTTCTTCGTTCTGACCATCCCGGCATAAAAAAGGGCAAGTCCTGGAATCGTCATGAACAGCACCAGCGCCGTCGACGTCAACATCCAGGCGGTGTCGCCGGCGGAAAGCGTCGGCTGTTCTTCTGTCGCCGGCGTTTCCTGCGCCGTCACCGACTCGGTCTCGATGATTTCAACGACCTCGGCCACCCGAACCGCCTCTTCCGCCATCAACCCGCTGGTGAAAGCGACGGACATCAGAAATGCTGCGAGAGTTAACAGTTGTCTCATGGTGGACTCCTAAAGGGCTTCCGCCCCGGTCTCGCCGGTTCGGATTCGAATGACGGTAGGCAGGTCTAAAACGAAAATTTTGCCGTCCCCGATTTTGCCGGTGTTCGCCGTGCGGCGAATCGCCTCCAAGACAACGTCCAATTGCTCGTCCGACACCGCTACCTCTAGTTTCACCTTAGGTAGAAAATCAACGACATACTCGGCACCTCGGTACAGTTCGGTATGGCCTTTTTGGCGCCCGAAACCCTTGACTTCGGTCACCGTTATCCCGGAAACACCCACTTCCGAAAGAGCTTCGCGGACGTCATCGAGCTTGAACGGCTTGAGAATTGCTGTCACAAATTTCATCTAGAATTCTCCTTGAGAAACATAAGCATGGTAGCCCCACCCCCAGTTGAATAGCCCCTGCGGCAGGACGACCGCAACTTTCGGCTAACCCGAGCTTTCGCTAAGCAGAAGCCATGCCAAATAATCTTGATAGATCCTTCCGCCCACCGGCGCGGGTGCCAGCGAGACCGCGCTCGGGTTCCCGCACCATTTCGGACACCCCGCCCAGTGCGGCACCATTCTGGTGCGCTCATCCCGCCTTCACGTTCAAGTGGACGTTGATGCGGTCCGTCCTTTATGCTTTACCATATGCTTGAACCCGATACGCTCGACGAAGTCTCCAAGAAGTTGGCCGCCGTCATACCGGCAGGTTTGCAACACCTCCGCGAAGACCTGCAGAAAAGTGTCCGCGCAGTACTGCAAGGCACCCTCACGCAGATGAATCTGGTCAGCCGTGAAGAGTTCGATGTGCAGTGTGAGGTTTTGGCACGCACTCGCGCTAAGCTGGACGCATTGGAAGCACAGGTCGCGGAACTGGAAAAGCGGCTTCCCTCCCGCTAGCGGCCGACCCTGGGGCCGGCCCGCATGAATCTCGCCGTCGTTTACACGCGTGGCCGGCAAGGTATCAGCGCTCCATTGGTGACGGTCGAAGTCCACCTCTCCAACGGTCTCCCGAATTTCGCGATCGTCGGTCTGCCGGAGACCGCCGTGAAGGAAAGCAAGGACCGCGTCCGCGGAGCGCTGCAGAATTGCCGGTTCGAATTCCCGCCTAAACGGATCATCGTCAACATGGCGCCGGCGGATATTCCTAAGGAAGGGGGCCGCTTCGATCTCGCCATCGCACTCGGCATCTTGGCGGCGTCCGGGCAAATCCGGCGTGACAGTCTGACCGGTATCGAATGCGTGGGCGAATTGTCGCTCAGCGGACAACTCCGCCCGATCTCCGGGGTACTGCCGATAGCGATCGAGGCACGACAAGCGCGCCGTGACTTGATCCTCCCGCGGGACAATGCCGCTGAAGCGGCGCTGGTCGACGCCGTCCGGATCGTGCCGGCCGAGCACCTACTGCAAGTCTGTTCCCACCTGAACGGTCAGCAGCGGATCGAATTCGTGCCGGTCCGCCCCAACGACACACAAGCCGAGTCGATGGAGACGCTCGACTTTGCGGACGTTCAAGGGCATTTTCATGCCAAGCGGGCGTTGGAGATCGCCGCAGCGGGGCGCCACAACCTGGTGATGCTTGGGCCGCCCGGGACCGGAAAATCCATGCTGGCGGCCCGACTGCCCGGCATCCTGCCCGAACTGACCGAACAGGAAGCATTGCAAACGGCAGCGATTGCTTCGATCAGCGATCATCCGTTCGTCCCGTCGACCTGGCGTTTACCGCCTTTTCGTGCGCCGCACCACACCGCTTCGGCAGTCGCGATGGTCGGCGGCGGCGGCAATCCCAAACCGGGAGAGATTTCGCTCGCACACAACGGCGTGCTTTTTTTGGACGAATTGCCTGAATTCGAACGCCGTGTGCTCGAGGTGCTGCGCGAACCACTGGAGACCGGCTCGATCACCATTTCCAGGGCGGCGCGGCAAGTCGATTTTCCGGCGCGGTTTCAACTGATCGCGGCGATGAATCCCTGTCCCTGCGGGTACCTCGGCGACCCGTCCGGCCGCTGCCGCTGCACGTCGGAACAAGTCCAGCGCTACCGAACGCGCATCTCGGGACCGCTGCTCGACCGGATTGATATGCACATCGAAGTCCCCCGCATCCCGCATGAATTACTCCGCAGCGACGGCGAAGCCACGAACGAAACCAGCGCGGCGATACGCGGACGCGTCGCGGCGGCGCGGCAGGTCGCGATGAACCGATCCGGCATGCCCAACGCACTGCTGTCGCCGCAGCAAATCAAGACCGTCTGCCGGTTGGACGATTCCGGACACCAACTGCTTGAACGAGCCCTTCTGCGCCTGGGTCTGTCGCACCGCGCCTACCACCGGATTTTGAAACTGGCCCGAACGGTGGCCGATCTCGCCGGCTGTCCGAACATTGATGCCAGCCACATCGGCGAAGCGATCTCATACCGGCGCCTCGACCGCCAGTCCGGCCAATGAACCCCATCGCGGATCTCAACGCGCCGCAGCGGGCGGCAGTCACGCTGTTGGATCGCCCTCTGCTCGTGATCGCCGGCGCCGGCAGCGGCAAAACCCGGGTCATCACCGAAAAGATTGCATACTTGATCCGTCAAGGCCTTCCGGCCCGCCATGTCACCGCGGTCACGTTCACCAACAAGGCAGCCAGGGAAATGAAGTCGCGCGTCGGCAAACTGCTGCCGGACAGGGAACTGCGCGGCCTGACCGTATCCACGTTTCATGCCTTGGGTCTCGACATCGTCCGCAAGGAGCACGCGGCACTCGGCCTCAAAGCCAGCATCTCCATCTTCGACGAGCATGACCGATCGTCTCTTCTGAAGGAAGTCGCGAGGCACCGCAACGACCGCTTCGACCCGGAGGAAACCACCCGCCATACGGCCCAAATCAGTCGCTGGAAAAATCTGTTCGTGATCCCTGAGCACGCCGCAGCAAAAGCGTCGAATGATGAACAACACCGCGCCTCTCAGCTTTACGCGGAATACTCCAGGGTGATGAAGTCGTACAACGCCGTCGACTTCGACGACCTGATCCTGTTGCCGGTGCTGCTGTTCGCCGAACACCCGGACATCCTCGACAAGTGGCGCAACCGAATTCGCTACCTGTTGGTCGACGAATACCAGGACACCAACGAGACCCAGTACCAATTGGTGAAGCAACTGGCCGGCACGCTGGGACGCTTTACCGTCGTGGGCGATGACGATCAATCCGTGTACGCCTGGCGCGGTGCCCAGCCGGAAAATCTCGCCCAACTGCAGTGCGATTACCCGCGGCTCAAAGTGATCAAGCTGGAGCAGAATTACCGCTCGACCGGAAAAATCCTGAAGGCCGCCAACCATCTGATCGCCAATAACCCGCACGTGTTCGAGAAAAAGTTGTGGAGCGCGCTGGGGTACGGCAATCCCATTCGGGTGCTGCGGCATGCCGACGAAACCGCCGAAGCCCGACAGATCGCATCGGATATCGTGCACCACAAATTCCGCCATCGCACGCAGTTCCACGATTACGCGATTCTGTACCGAGGCAACCATCAGTCTCGCCTGTTCGAACGTGCGCTCAGGGAATTCAGTATCCCTTATCACATCAACGGCGGTATGTCGTTTTTCGGCTACGCCGAGGTAAAGGATCTGCTCGCGTATCTCCGGTTGATGATCAACCCCGACGACGATGCAGCGTTCCTGCGCATCGTCAACGTGCCGAAACGCGAAATCGGACCCACCACACTGGAAAAGTTGGGCCAGTATGCGCAACGCCGGCATGTCAGCCTGTTCCAGGCGTGTCATGAATTGGGACTGCAGCAGACGCTGCCGGAAAACGCCGTGCAGCGTCTCAGACACTTCTGTGAACGCATCACCGATGCCGGCGACCGCAGCCAGCGCGGCGATCCGTTCGGGGTGCTCGACGCATTCGTAGCCGCCATCGGCTACGACCAATGGCTGCGCGAAAGCAGCACCGGAGCCGCCGCGGCCGAACGCAGGATGGCGAACGTCCGCGAACTGCTCGACTGGCTGCAGCGCATCGCGAATGAAGAGACGCCGCCGAAGTCACTGTCCGAAGCGGTATCCAAAGTGATGCTACTGGACATCCTCGACCGGCAGGAAGAAGAAACGAGCGGCGACCGCATCAACATGATGACGCTGCACGCCGCAAAAGGACTCGAGTTCCCCTACGTCTATCTGGTCGGCGTGGAGGAAAACCTGCTTCCTCACCAGACCAGCATCGAGGAAGGCGCGATCGAGGAGGAACGCCGCCTCGCTTATGTCGGTATTACCCGCGCGCGACACCAGCTCACCCTCAGCTACTGCGCCAAGCGTAAACGCTACGGCGAACTGTCGCATTGCGAGCCGAGCCGCTTTCTGGAAGAGCTCCCGCTGGAAGACCTCGAGTGGCCCGACCGCCAACCGGTGGACGCGGAAACGAAGAAAGAACGGGGGCGCGCCTCGCTGGCACAACTCCGCAGCCTGTTAAGCGAACCATGACTCTGCTATACTTCGCGCTTGACGCGCCCGTAGCTCAGTTGGATAGAGCGTTGGCCTCCGGAGCCAAAGGTCGGACGTTCGAGTCGTCTCGGGCGCGCCAGTCGGAAAAGCCGTGCGGCTTTCCGTTTCCTAGAACGGCTTAACGCCGTAGCCAGTTCAAGTGTCGGGGCGTAGCGCAGCCTGGTAGCGCACCTGTATGGGGTGCAGGTGGTCGGAGGTTCAAATCCTCTCGCCCCGACCAAATAAATCAATGACTTGCAGATATCTCAAAAAGGCATAGTCCGAAAAATAGCTCTCAGGTTCCCCACTAGGTTCCCCAAAAACTTGCGCTAGGGTTCCCGTTTACCGACACAATGCCCCTTCGACGGTCAGCGCCGGTGCCGTCCCGTTCGGACAGTCGTTCCGCTGAACGTCGAATGCTCGACTCCCGGTGTCTTGATTCACGCAAGCCGGTCCCACAGGCGTGGGCGCTGTGTGTTTCGGCCATCCGCCTGCGCACTACCCTGCAGCACTCAATCGATCCAGACGCTCCTTGTCCAGCTTTGATTATTGTGATTCACGCACTTCCACATCCGAACGGCTCCCCCGTTAACTTTTGCGCCATCGCTGTCGAGACAAAAACCTGACGCCCTGTTTTTTAACCGGAGGTTGCCCGTAGGAAGTTTAGTCATTTCCCAAATCTGATTGGGATGGTTGACGCATCCCCACATCCGCACCAGCCCACCATTGACCGCCGCCCCGTCGGTATCCAGGCAGAAACCGGACTTCACATTTCTTAGCCTGTATAGATTGTCTTTGATCTTGACGAGTTTCCAAGCTTGGTTGGGATGTTTCACGCACTTCCACATCCTTACGTTACCTCCGTTGACGGCCTGACCATCGGTATCCAGACAAAAATCGCTCGTTCTATTCCTCAACATGTCGGCCGTTACCGGCGAGGCTATCGACAAAAGCCACAATACTAAGACGCTTCTAGCTTTCATTATTCCCTCCGGTCTTGGATTTTTCCTGAGCGAAATCCATCAAGGGTTAACGATACAACTTGAATGGACCCAGTCTGGCAGGATGCGTCCCGTGGGAGGCGTTGTCAACCGTAGACATGACACGTGGTCAGGGGCACCGGATGGCCTCTGAGAGGAATACGTTCAGATCCCTACGGGCTGACCGCTGGAATTGCAGGCAGAGTGGGTGACGCAAGACCCTATTGTTCGTGAGCGGCAGCAAGGGATCGGACAGCGGGTGTAGGATCACCTCCCAGTCCAAAGGAACTCGCGGATCACTGCACGCAGCTTCGCGTACGGATTATCGCGATGCCGTTCCAAAGTTTGCCGGAATGTCGCGATCGCTGCCGCGTAGGCGCTCGCCAGCGCGTCCGGCGGAACGCCCGACCCTCGCACGGTGTGTAAATCGCCTCCTGCAGATCGGCAAAGGTGGTGTGTAACCGCTGGCCGAC
>JALORT010000276.1 GCA_025458755.1 Methylotetracoccus sp. | reverse complement strand
CGCGGAGTTCGGCATGTTTCAGCCCTTGTTCCACCGTGGCGATCAGATACCCCAGTTTTGAACCGCAATCGTAGCGCCTGCCATAGAACTCGTGAGCAAGCACCGGTTCGTCGTGGAGCAGCGCGGCGATTGCATCGGTCAGTTGAATCTCGCCACCAGCGCCTCGGGGAATGTTTTCAAGTTTATTAAAGATCGCCGGCGTCAGGATGTATCGGCCCACGACGGCCAGGTTGGACGGCGCCTCCTCGGGCCGCGGTTTCTCCACAATCTGGTCCACCTTCCCCAAACTGGCCTCGATTGAATGGGTTTTCACGATGCCGTAACTCTGCGTCTCGGTCGGGTCGATCCGCTCGACACCCACCACCGAACACTGCCACTCCTCGAAAACTCTGATCATTTGGCTCAAACAACCATTCCGACTGTCATCGATCAGATCGTCCGCCAGTAGCACCGCAAAGGGTTCGTCCCCGACCACCGCCCTGGCGCAGTGTACGGCATGACCCAAGCCGAGTGCCTCGGACTGGCGGATATAAATGCAGGTGACGTGCGCGGGCACGATGTTCTGAACGATTTTCAGGGTCTCGACCTTCGCCCGGTTGCTGAGCTCGGTTTCCAGTTCATACGCGTTATCGAAATGATCGGGGATAGCGTTCTTCGTTCGGCCGGTCACGAAAATCATCACATCGATGCCGGCATTGACCGCCTCTTCGACGGCATACTGGATCAGCGGCTTGTCGACGATCGGGAGCATCTCCTTCGGGCTGGCCTTGGTGGCCGGCAAGAATCGGGTGCCAAGACCCGCGACCGGAAAGACCGCTTTTCTGACTACTTTCTTCATGGCAAGGCTAACTCCGCTATTACACTTCCAGCGTCGGACTAAAAATGCGATGGGCCCGCAAATAATCGAGAACCTGCGCAGCGCACTGTTCCAGCGAGTCGTGGCCCGTGCGGACGATGATTTCCGGGTTCTGCGGCGCCTCATAGGGGGATGAAATCCCCGTAAATTCCGGGATCAGGCCGCTGCGGGCGCGCTGGTACAAGCCCTTGACGTCCCGGGCCTCGCAAACGTCCAGGGGGGTATCACAGTAAACTTCGATGAAATCGCCCGGTTCCACCAACGACCGCACAAGGTCCCGATCGCGCCGAAACGGAGAGATGAAGGCCGTCAGCGCAATCACGCCCGCGTCGACGAACAGCTTGCTCATTTCGCCGATCCGACGGATATTCTCAGCCCGATCCTCCGCGCTGAAACCAAGATCGGAACAGAGACCGTGGCGGACGTTGTCGCCGTCAAAGACATAAGCGCGGCAGCCGAGATCGAACAGCATCTCTTCAATCCGGTGCGCCAAGGTCGATTTCCCGGCCCCGGAAAGCCCGGTGAACCAGATAATGGCGCTGCGATGTCCGTTCTGTTGCTCGCGATCCGCTCGCGCAACCTTCCCCTCATGCCAAACGATATTTCTGGTCATTGCTATTCCGGACTGGTGGAGTGAGCCGGATACCGGCAGCTCTTGGCCGCGGACGCATCCCGGATGAGGAAGCGTAAAGGAAACACCGAGACCTTTCAAAAAAGACTGCCGGACCATAACGACCAATCAAGGCGGCGACGTGCAGCGCGCATTGGACGGGACGCTGATTACTGGCATGATGGCGCCGTCGGCAAGGCACGCGCACCCGGCCCGAATTCACGCTCCGCGCCCTGCTTGGTCAGTCCGGGAACACTGCCGATCGCGGCTCTGCGCGTCGAGTTCGCACCCAGACCGCCGCCGACGAGGCGAGTCGCGCTCTATGCTGGGCTTAGCTCGGGGCTGTATCCATCAAGTCACTCTTTAAGGAGTAAGCGCCCGTGAACGTCGTCATTATCGGTTCCGGCATCGCCGGCATTACGCTGGCCGAAGAGATTCGAAAACTGGCCCCGGCGCAGCCGGTGACCCTTCTCACTCGCGAGACCCATGGTTATTACTCGCGCCCGATGCTATCACACGGATTTTCGCGCGACGATGTGGAAACCAAGATCATACTGCGACCCTTTGATGCGCTGCGGCAACACGGGATCGAGGTGCGCGACGGCGTCGATGTGATCGCCGTCGACCGGCAGCGCCGCGCGGTAAGCTTTCGCTGCGGCTCAGCCAATGAGCATCTCGAGTATACCCGCCTGGTGTTCGCCACCGGCTCCGATGCGCTGATCCCGCGACCCTTTCAGTCGCAGACGGCGCTGTTCTGCGTACTGAACAGTCTGGATGACCTGATCGCGTTACGACGGCTCAGGGCCGATGTGCTGGCCGAGCATCGCATTCCGCACTGGGCCATCATCGGCGGCGGACTGATTGGCTGCGAACTGGCATCGGACCTGACCAAGAGCGGCGATCAGGTGACGTTGTTCCATGCCCTGCCACGTCTGATGGAACGCCAGCTGCAGCAGGAGGACTCGGCGGCGCTCGCCGCGCTATTGGCTGACTCCGGAGTCGGGCTGCGACTCGACTCCGCGGTGCAGGGCTTCGAACGTTCCGGAAACGGCTACGCGGTGCGTTTGGAGACCGGCGAGGAAGGCGGCTTCGACGGCATCGTCGCGGCCTGCGGATTCAAGCCGCGGGTAGACCTCGCGCGCGAGGCTGGATTGTCGGTGGGGCGCGGTATCCTGGTCGACAACTATCTGGCGACTGCCGATCCTGCGGTCTTCGCGATCGGCGATGTCGCTGAATGCGCAGACGGCCGGATCTATGCCTATGTGCTGCCGATCCGCAGTCAGGCGTTATGGCTGGCCAAACGGCTCTGCGGGCAAAGTGAGGGACCCTGGACGCCACCATTGTTCAGGCCCAAGGCTAAGGTCCACGGATTCACTGCGGTACACCCCTACTTGTTTTGACGGCGGAGCAGCGCAGCGGCGGTTCAGCCGCCCCTTGAAAAGCAAGGCCAAGGAACCCAATTCGCGACTTTGGGTAACCAATCGAGTGGGCCACTCGATAGTTTTGTTGATCGGAGAGACTTGTGACCATGACCACGACTGAACAAAAGGTGACGCTCGGCTTTGAGGCCGAGGTGAAACAGCTGCTGAACTTGATGATCCATTCCTTGTACAGCAACAAGGAAATCTTTTTGCGGGAGTTGATTTCGAACGCTTCGGACGCAATCGATAAGCTCCGCTTTTCCGCGCTGACGCATGAGGCCCTCTACGAGAGCGACAATGATTTGCGAGTTCGCGTCGAATACGACAAGGCGAAGCGAACGATCACCGTCTCGGACAATGGGATCGGCATGAGCCGCGAGGAAGTCCAGCAGAACATCGGCACGATTGCGCGGTCCGGCACCCGCCAATTTTTCGAATCCCTGACCGGCGATGAAGCCAAGGACAGTCAGCTGATCGGGCAATTCGGCGTCGGCTTCTATTCGTCTTTCATCGTCGCCGACAAAGTGGTGCTGGAGACCCGCAAGGCAGGACACGATCACGCCGACGGCGTGCGTTGGGAATCCAGCGGCGAAGGCGATTACACGCTGGAAACGATCGATCGCGCCGGACGCGGCACGTCGGTCATCCTGCATTTGCGCGAGGGCGAAGACGAATTCCTGGACGGCTGGAAACTGCGCGCGATCATCCGAAAGTTTTCCGACCACATTTCGATTCCGATCATGATGAAAAAGGAGTCGATAGCGGATAAGGAGAATGACGAAAAGCCCGCTGATGAATGGGAGACGATCAACAGCGCCTCGGCTTTGTGGACCAAGTCGAAGGAGGAGTTGTCCGAGGACGCCTACACCGAATTCTACAAGCACGTTTCACATGATTTTCAGGAACCGCTGGCCCGCATTCACAGCCGTGTCGAGGGCACCAACGAGTACACGCTGCTGCTTTACATTCCGACTCATGCGCCGTTCGATCTGTGGGATCGCGATGCCAAGCGCGGCGTAAAACTTTACGTCCGGAAGGTTTTCATCATGGAAGACGCGGAGAAGCTGATGCCGCGCTATTTGCGCTTCGTCCGCGGCATCATCGATTCCGACTCGTTGCCCCTCAACGTCTCGCGTGAGATCCTTCAGGAAAACAAGCAGCTGGAAAAGATCCGCTCGGGCGCCGTCAAGAAGGTGCTGGGACTGCTCGAAGACC
>JALORT010000275.1 GCA_025458755.1 Methylotetracoccus sp. | reverse complement strand
GCCCGGGTGTGCAGATGTTCGCGCAGGATACCTGAACGATACTGCAAGGGCATCGCGTAGCCGGCGAACGGGACGATTTTCGCGCCGAGTTCGCGGTGCAGCTCGTATAGGGGCGTGACGGCCGCGGGCGCTGCTGCCGCTTCTTCGTGGGTGTGCATGGAGGTCAGGGAAGGAGACGGGTCATCGTTAACGCTTGGGCTTACCCACGGCGCACGCTGCGGAACGTCCGGTCTTGGGACTTCACTCCCACCGCGGGTCGCGCACCTGCACCATGCCGTTCTCGATGCGGACCGGGAAGGTCGCCAGATCCTGATAGGCCGGCGCCTTCAGGACCTTGCCGGTCTTTACGCAGAAGCGCGCGCCGTGACGCGGGCACACGATTTCGTGGCCCTCTAGCGTGCCGCTGGCAATCTCCGCACCGTCATGGGTACACGCATCTTCAATCGCATACAGCTCGCCGTCGATGTTAAACACCGCGACGTCGGTGCCGTCGACATCGATCACGCAGTGCTCGCCGGCGGCCAGTTGCGAGCTGGGAGTCACGTCGATCCAGTCGCTCATGGAACTATTCCGTGCTGACCGCGGTTTCGGCGTCTTCCTTCAGCGCGGCTTCCAGCGAGTGCCAGGCTAGCGTCGCGCACTTGACCCGGGCCGGATAGGCGCGGACGCCGGCGAGTACGGCCAGCTTGCCCAGCTCCTCGAGCTGAATCTCGTGGTCCTGGTCGGTGGTAATGCGGTGGAAGGTCTGGAACAGATCATGCGCTTCGTCTTCGGTGAGGCCCCGGACGACCTCGGTCATGATCGACGCCGAGGCGGTCGAAATTGCGCAGCCTTGACCTTGAAAGCTGACATCCTCGATGACGCCGTCCTTCAGCCTGACATACAGCGTGATACGGTCGCCGCACAGCGGGTTGAAGCCGTCGATCTTTCGGGTGGCATCGTCCATGACCCGGAAGTTGCGTGGATTGCGGTTGTGGTCGAAGACCACCTCCTGATAAAGATCGCGGATTTCGTCCAGCATCAACCAAACACCTCGATGACCTGTTGAATGCCCTCCATCAGGACATCGATTTCCTGGAACGTATTGTAGACCGCGAACGATGCCCGTGCGGTCGCGGCGACCCCATAGAATTCCATCACGGGCATGGCGCAGTGATGGCCGGCCCGGATCGCGATGCCCAAGTGGTCGAGAATCGTGCCGATGTCATGCGGATGGATGCGCTCGAGCGTGAAAGACAGGATCGCCCCCTTGTCGCGGGCGGTGCCGATCGGGGTCAGTCCAGGGATATGCGCCGCGCGCTGCGCGGCGTAGCTCAGCAGCCGGTGCTCGTACTCCGCGATCGTATCGATGCCGATGGTCTCGACGTAATCGATCGCCGCCCCCAGACCAATCGCATCGGCGATGCTCGGCGTGCCGGCCTCGAACTTGTACGGCAGCACGTTGTATTCGGTTTTGTCGAAGCGGACTTGCCGGATCATATCGCCGCCGCCCTGGTAAGGCGGCATTGCGTTCAGCAGGGCCTCCTTACCATAGAGCACGCCGATCCCGGACGGGCCGTACAGTTTGTGTCCGGAAAACGCGTAGAAATCACAGTCCAGCGCCCGCACGTCGACACGCAGATGCGGAACCCCCTGAGCGCCATCCAGCAGCACCGGAATGCCGCGGCGGTGTGCCAGATCGATCACCGTTTGCACCGGATTGATCGTACCCAGCGCATTGGACATATGCACTACCGCAACCAGTTTGGTGCGACCATTCAACAAGGTTTCGAACGCGTCCAGTTCCAATTCACCGCGCCGGTTCATCGGAGCTACCTTCAGCACGGCGCCAGTCTGCTCGCACAGCATCTGCCAGGGCACGATGTTCGAATGATGTTCCATCGCGGTGATCAGAATTTCATCACCGGAACTGACATTGGACCGCCCGTAACTTTGCGCAACCAGATTGATCGCCTCGGTCGTGCCGCGGACGAAGATCACTTCGTGCGCATGGCCTGCGTTGATAAAGCGCCGCACTTTCTCCCTGGCCTTCTCGAACAGGTCGGTCGAACGCTGGCTCAGCGTATGCACGCCGCGGTGCACATTCGCGTAATGGCACTCGTAGACGTCCCGGATCGCGTCGATGACAGCGCGCGGCTTTTGGGTGGTCGCGGCATTGTCCAGATATACCAGCGGCTTGCCGTGGACCGTTTGGGCCAGTATCGGAAAGTCTGCCCGGATCCGGTCGACATTAAAGGTTTCGTCGGATGTCTGTCGATGCAGCGTATGGATCGTTGCGGTCTTCATAACCAATCCCTCCGAATTCCGGCTTGCGGGAACTTGGCCATCAACTCGTCTTGTGCCAGGCTTTTGACCGAAGCAAGTTCGATTTTGTCGAGCATCGCGTTGGCGAAGGCGAACGTGAGCATGTTGCGGGCCGACTCAGCATCGACACCGCGCGACTGCAAGTAGAACACCGCCTGCTCGTCGAGCTGGCCGATCGCCACACCATGCGCGCACTTGACATCATCGGCGTGAATTTCGAGCTGCGGTTTGGTGTCGATCTCCGCGTCCTCGGACAACAGCAGATTGCGGTTGTTCATTTGTGCGTCGGTCTGCTGCGCGTCGGGGTGGACGATGATCCGCCCCTGAAACACGCCGCGGGCACGATCCGCCAGCACCCCACGGTATGTTTCCCGGCTGATCGCCCGGGGCGCGCGGTGGTGAATCAGCGTGTGGTTGTCGACGTGCTGCCGCTCGCGCCCCAGAAACAAGCCGTCCAGCGTGCATTCGGCCGCTTCATCGAGTTCCGCATGAATCTCATGCCGTGCCAGCAGTGCGCCGAAGCTCAACTGAGTATGCCGGAAGCAGGCTGACCGGCCGACGCAAGCATACGCTCCGCCGAAATGGTAGGCGCGTTCCGACTGGTGCTGCAGCATGTAATGATCGAGTGCTGCGCGCTCTGCCAATGCGACTTCGGTGATCGCAGCGCACAGGTTGACGCTTCCGGTCTCGCCGACAAAGGTCTCGACCACCTGTGCCGACGCGCCCGATTCGACGACGATCAAACTGCGCAGACTGAGCGCGGTGTCGCTGTCCGTGGCGATGTGCAGCAGCTGCACGGGTTTGGAGAGCTTCTGCTCAGCCGGGACCCGGAGCACCAACCCGTCGCTGAAAAACGCCGTGTTGAACGCGATGAATCCATGGCGCTCGTTTGCGCTCACACTGCCGAGTCGGCTCTCGATGAAACCGGGATCGTCGGCCAGGGCGAGGCTGATCGGCGTGATCGTCACGCCCGCCGGAATGCCGTCCAGAGCGGACAGCTCCGGCACGTAAATGCCGTTCACCAGCACCAGGCTCCAGACATCATGCAGGCGGTAACGCTCGAGCAACGCAGCGTCCGGAGCGGCGGCAGGGGCGGCCGCGAAGCCGGGTTTGAATCGCTTCTTCTCGATTGGAGCGACGTTGGTGTATCTCCACTCCTCTTCGCGCGGCGACGGAAAGCCGGTCGCATCGAATTGGGCCAGCGCCGTTTGCCGCAGCGATGCCAGCCAGGGCAGAGAGGCGCCGGGCAGCAGGCCGCCGGCGCTCTGGAACTGCTCGACATAGTGCGGGCGGGTTAGCGTGTTCATGTCAGGCCACCGCGGCGAGGTCTTGTTCGATCCAGCCATACCCCTTCTTTTCCAGCTCGAGCGCCAGGCTAGCGTCGCCGGATTTGACGATCCGACCATGGGCCAGCACATGAACGACATCGGGCTTGATGTAATCCAGCAGCCGCTGGTAGTGGGTGACCAGAACGAACGAGCGTTCCGGGGACCGCAGCGCATTGATGCCCTCGGCGACCACTTTCAACGCATCGATGTCGAGTCCCGAGTCGGTCTCATCGAGGATACACAGCTTCGGCTCGAGGATCGCCATCTGCAGGATCTCGTTCCGCTTCTTCTCGCCGCCGGAAAACCCTTCGTTGACACCGCGGTACAGAAACTGCTCATCCAGATCGAGGCTGCGGATTTTCTGCTTGACCAGCTTCAAAAAATCCATCGCGTCGATCTCACTTTCGCCCCGGTGTTTCCGGAGCGCATTCAGTGCCGCCTTCAGCAGGTAGACGTTGGTCACACCCGGAATTTCCACG
>JALORT010000274.1 GCA_025458755.1 Methylotetracoccus sp. | reverse complement strand
AAAGGTGTTTCGCCTCGATGACCACGGCCACGCCGGCGGGGTGAATCGCCTCCTGCATTGCATCGGCAATCTGCTTGGTCAATCGCTCCTGGATCTGCAGCCGCCGAGCGTACATTTCAACGATCCGCGCCACTTTGGAAAGCCCGATGACCTTGCCTTGCGGCAGGTAGGCCACATGACATTTGCCGATGAAAGGTAACAGGTGATGTTCGCAGAGGGAATACAGCTCGATGTCCTTGACGATCACCATGTCCTCGGTGTCCGCCTCGAACGTGGCCTTGTTGAGCACGTTCTCAAGACACTGATTGTAGCCGCTGTTCAGGAACCGAAAAGCGGCAGCGGCGCGCTTTGGCGTATCGACCAGTCCTTCACGGGTGACGTCCTCGCCTAGCTCCTGGATGAGTTGCGAAAAAAGGGCTTCCATCGGGTTCGGCATGGCGGTCGGCTCTCCGTCAATCGGTTAAAGATCACTGTCAGGATAAGGCGCAGACACTTGAATCGGACGGCTGCGGCCATCGGGGAGGATGAAGTGTTACGCGGAACACGCCTCGAGCGCCTGCCGTATCGTCGCGGCGCCCGCACCGGCTTTGACCGCATGTTCGCTCAGCACCCTCCGCCAACGGCGTCCACCGGCGACGCCGTAAAACAGGCCGAGCGCATGACGCACCATGGCATACAAGCCCGTCCCCGCGGACAATTCCGCCTCTACATACGGCAGCCATGATTCGATGCAGGCTTGCCGGGAAATCGGCAGCCGCCGCTCCCCGAAGATTGCGGGATCGGCCGCCGCCAACAGATAGGGGTTTTGGTAGGCAGCCCTTCCGATCATCACGCCGTCGAAAGTCCGTAAATGCCGCTCCACTTCCTCGAGCGACTGGACACCGCCGTTCAGAATGATTTCGAGGCCGGGAAAATCGCGCTTCAGGTCTGCCACGATATCGTAACGCAATGGCGGAATTTCACGGTTCTCCCTCGGCGACAGCCCCTGCAGCCAAGCCTTGCGCGCGTGAACGATAAACGTCCGGCAACCCGCATCGGCCACCTTCGCCACGAAATGACACAAATGATCGTAAGAATCGCGATCATCGACACCGATCCGCATTTTGACCGTGACCGGAACAGCCGTCGCTTCACTCATCGCCGACACGCAGTCCGCGACGAGTTCTGGTTCTGCCATCAAACAGGCTCCAAAGCGACCCTTTTGCACGCGCGGACTTGGGCAACCGATGTTCAAATTGAATTCATCGAAACCGATGGGCGCGGCCAGGCGGACGCATTTCACCAATTCGGCGGGATCGCTGCCGCCCAACTGCAAGGCCAGCGGCTTTTCGGCAGGATTGAACTCGAGCAACCTCGCGGCATCACCATGAATCAACGCCGCGGTGGTGACCATCTCCGTGTAAAACAGGGTCTGCTTCGTCAGCAGCCTGGCAAAATAGCGGAAATGCCGGTCGGTGCGGTCCAACATCGGCGCCACACTCAGCTTTCGATCCGGGTTCGGCACCGCCGAAGCGGCTGTGTCGTTCATGCGTCTAAAGCCCGCGGTGCGGCGACAAGGGAAACCGGCATGATGCGGGGACTCTATGAAAGGCTGTTGTCGGCAGCAGAATGATGTCGTGCGGTCATCGGCAGACCATCTGTCACCCGACGGCGCAAGCGTGCGTCGAAAAGGGAGGGTTGGATAATGCCACCAATAAGCCCGCGGCAGCGCATAAGAAGCGGCCATGAACCCCGCGTGCTGCACGCGCGTCTCAGCTAAGGGAAGCGCGTCCCGCGGCGACCGCTACGACAACCCTCCTCTCAGCGCTGACGGCCTTCCTTATAACTGTTGAACACAGGGAGTCGATGCCGGATCGGCGCATCAATGAGGCGATGGTGCCGCCGTGTATTGAACCACAGTCCGGCGGCCAGAAGCGCGAACAGAGCAAATCCAATCAATGAGGCGTAGTAAAATTGGCGTAACTTCGCAATGTGATGGAGCAGCGCGCCAGTCTCGGCTTCCGACCCGCCTGCCCCCACGGATCGATAACGCGGGTGTTCTTTCTGGTCGAGCGACGAAGCCGAGGCGGCGAGCGCCGCCGGGTTTGACTGCAGCAAGCGCAGCTCATTGGCCGTCACCTCGATCAGCCGCAGCTCCTCCGCGGTCAGAGGGCCCCGTTCCACACTTCTCTCCAGCGCACGCAACTTGGACTCCACCGACACGCTGAGCACCCGCGCGAGGCGGGCCTCAAAAGACAGAAGCTGTTGCCGATGCTCCGCATGGGCCTCGGCCCCGGGACGGATAAGCTGACCTTCCAGTCTACTCATTGCGCTGTGCGCGAACAGCAGCCATACGAGCATCGCGAGCAGGAGTGCGATACCGCCAATCAACCATAGCCATGCACCAATCGAGCCGCTCACCGGCGACAGGTCGACGGGTAAATTGATGGATCGCTGCACCAACTGTTCGACACCCCGCGGCTTGTGTTCGTCACTCGGACATGATTCTGTCATCCGGCAGTGGTCTCCCGGCCTGTTGGGCCGATCCGGGATCAGATAATGCTTGAGGAAGCGAACGATAAATTAACTTAATATATCACTATCTCAAATCCGCCCCGAGAGGTCAATCACTCCACCCCGGCGGCCTGAATCAAGCCCTTCATCTGTCGAACCGCAGCACCAAAACCGACGAGAACCGCCTGCGCAACAATCGCATGACCGATATTCAGTTCGCGAATGACGCCGATCCTGCAGACAGGAATGACATTGTGATAATTCAAGCCGTGGCCGGCATGCACCCGCAACCCACCGGTCGCGGCAAACCGCGCCATTTCCGATAACTGCTCCAGCATGCGGTCACGTTCATCATCGTTGGCCGCGTCGGCGTAATGTCCGGTGTGCAGTTCGACCGCCGGCGCTCCCGCCTCGAACGCCGCCTCGATCTGCTCAGGTCTTGCATCGATGAACAAAGACACCAGCACTCCAGCGGAAGCGAGCCGGGCACAGGCTTCGCGAATCCGGGGCAAGTTGCCGGCAACGTCGAGTCCGCCTTCGGTCGTCAACTCCTCCCGCCGCTCCGGCACCAGACAAGTCGCGTAGGGCTGAACGTGGCAAGCCACATCAAGCATCTCCTCGGTCACTGCCATCTCCAGATTGAGCCGGGTCTGCAGCAACTCCTTCAGCAGATCGATGTCACGTGGTTGGATATGCCGGCGATCCTCGCGCAGATGCGCGGTAATGCTGTCCGCACCGGCCTGCTCGGCCGTAAGGGCGGCATGAATCACCGAGGGATAGCGGGTCCGGCGTGCTTCGCGAAGCGTCGCCACATGATCGATGTTCACGCCCAATGCAATTTGGGCTCCAGCATAGTTTGCAAGACTCATACGTGTGGCGAATATTTCAGAAGCTCGCGACTGCGCAGGCGGCGGCCGCCGAGGTGGTGCGCGATCACCCGGCGCATCAATCCCTTGGCCTCCCGCATCGCCAGGGCGGTGTCGAGATTCCGGTGCCGCAAAGCCAACAAGGTGGAGCCGCGAATGCAGCCGACCGCGGCTTCCGATTCAACCGGACCGTGCTCAACGCGATACTCGTAGAATCGGTCGGACCGAATCGGTTCACCGGTTTCGATGTCCCGTTCGAGTGCCAACGCGTAGCCGATTTCCTCGAGGAAACTCAGTTCGAAGAAGCGCAACACCGTGGCCGGCTCCGGGTCCGCGACCAGCTCGTGGATCGTAGTCCGATAGAGATCGAACAGCCGCGGATGGGGATCGCCGGGCGCCAATAAATGAACCGTCAACTCGTTCAGATACAGCGCACAGGCCAGACGCCGCGGGTCATGCAGACCAGCGGGGCCCGTGCGTTCTGCGTTGATCATCACTGGCAAGTCGCTTCGCCCAGACCACGACACGGCCAGCGGCACGAAAGGCCATAAGACGGCAGCGTGATGACTCTTCTGCCGCCGGGTCCCCTTCCCCAACAGCGTGAGGCGACCGTGGGATCGGGTAAAAAAATCGAGCAACATGCTCGTTTCCCGATAATTCCTGCGATGCAACAGGTAAGCCTCGGCAAGCTCCGTGCGCGACGCTTGGCCCATCGTTCCACCGCCGGCCTATTCCGCATAGCCAAGGGTTCGCAGCGCGGCGTCGTTAT
>JALORT010000273.1 GCA_025458755.1 Methylotetracoccus sp. | reverse complement strand
CGCATGCGCCGTCGAACGGCCGGATGGGTTGGGGGGGGTATACCGGCCGCGGATTGAAAATGCCCCTTGATCGCGCACAGCTTAGATTTCCGACGGGCAACGACAGGTCGTTATGCAGGGCCAAGCCGGCTGACCCACCCGGAGCCTGTCAAAAGAACCGACCTACAGCGCGTGCCATGCGCGCGTACACAGTGCAGAATCAACCCTTTGAGAACGTGCGCAAGGCTCAGAAGGAATTCGCTTGCTCTGAAGACGCGTCTAGGGCGCCACGCCCAGGATTACCGCACCGGCTTTGAATACCGCGGTCGCGGGATTTCCGACGGCCAGTCCTAAGGAATTAACGCTTTCATTTGTGATGGTGGCGGCCACCGAATCGCCGCCGGGCAACGCGATCACCACCTCGGCGTTCACTGCGCCTTTTTGCAGATGGCTGATGGTGCCAGAGAGCTGGTTTCGCGCGGACAGCCGATAGCCTTCCAGATCGGTGACCACCATCACCAGCGGCGCCTTGACCAGCGCCAGAACTTCCTTCCCCTTTGCGAGCCCCAGAGATGCCACCGATTCCTGCGTGACCGTCGCCACCAGCGTGGCGCCGCCCTTCAGGTTGACGAAAACTTCAGCGCTGACGGGGCCTACATGGACGTCCGTTACAGTGCCAAACCATTGATTACGCGCGCTCGCTTTCATGACCAGTCTCCTCAGCCACAACAACACTTCCGGATCATCCGCCAAATGACGATTCATACCGTCCAGGAAGCGGCGGTGTTCTTCCTGAAATCTCGAAAACAGAACCAGCAGTTTCCTGCCGGTCTCAGTGAGCTTGGTTCCTCCCCCCTCGCGTCCGCCCGTCGCGGTCTCGATGAGCAGTCGCGGCGACACGCTATTGGCGCGCTCGATCATTTCCCAGGCACCCTTGTAGCTAAGCCCGACATCGCGGGCCGCGCGATTGATCGACCCAATGCGATCGATCGCGTCCAGCAGTTCGAACAGCCGGGCATTCAAATGGCCGCCGATGCGAAGTTCGCCGTCGATCAGCCGGAGGGGCGCGGCCTGTCTGGTTGACTTGTGCTTCATGCTGCCAAGGGGAAGGCCTGGTCGGTCCGCGCATGGTAGTGCTGCCGGACCTATGCGTCTACCGCTAATCCAACAGCGCCACGGCCTTGATCTGCGCCCAGACCGGCAGCCCCGGACCCAGGCCGAGCACGTGGCTGGACCGCCGCGTGATGCGCGCCAACAGGGGCGTTCCGTCGGCGTCCAGCCGAACCAATACATGGGCTGGGCTTTCCGTCGGTGCGAGCGCGACGACGGTCGCCGACAAGATATTCAGAATGCTGGTGTGTTCCGCCCGTTCCAAGGTCAGACTGACATCCCGGGCATGCACGCGGCAGCGCAGCCACCGGCCCAAGGGCTCCGGTCGCTGCGCCACGAAAATGCTCCCACCATTGAAATCGAGCCGGCTCAACCTGTCGGTGTCGTCATGCGCCGCAACGACCGTCTCCAGCACCACCCCGGAATCATCGGCGAAGGAGGACTGCAGATCCAGACGCGCCAGGGTTTGCTGCAAAGGACCGTCGGCGACCACCGACCCGTCGGCCATCAGTACTAAGTAGTCCGCGAGCCTAGCCACCTCGTCCGGGGAGTGGCTGACATAAAGGACGGGGATGTCGAGCTCATCGTGTAGCCGCTCCAGGTACGGCAGGATTTCTAGTTTCCGCTTCAGATCCAGCGCAGCCAGCGGCTCATCCATCAATAACAGATTCGGACTGGTCAGCAAAGCGCGGGCGATCGCTACCCGTTGCCGTTCACCGCCCGACAGGCTGTCAGGTTTGCGATCCAGCAGGCTCTCGATGCCCAGCAGACTAATGGCCTGATCGAGCGAGACTCTCCTCGATGCCAGGGGGACCCGCCTTTGGCCGTACTCCACGTTCCGTCGTACATCCAGATGCGGGAACAAGCTAGCTTCCTGGAAAACGTAACCCAGTGGCCGCCGATGCGTGGGCAGGAAAATGCCGTTGTTATCGTCCTGCCAGACGTGTCCATTGACTTCCAGAAAGCCGCCTGGGGCGCGCTCCAAACCGGCGACGCAGCGCAGCACGGTGGTCTTACCCGAACCCGAGTGGCCGAACAGAGCAGTGACGCCGTGCCCGGGCAAACGCAAGTCCACCGCCAGCCGGAAGCGCGGATAACTCCGCCGAAACGCGGCTCGAATTACTCCCGATCGACCGGCGAGATCCGCTTCAGGTTTCACGGCGGCCCGATTCCAAGGTGTAAAGGGCGAACAGAACTAGGAACGCAAACAGGACCATGCCCCCGGCCAGCCAATGCGCTTGGGTGTACTCCATGGCTTCGACATGGTCGTAGATCTGCACCGAAACGACCCGCGTCTTGCCGGGAATATTGCCACCGATCATCAGTACGACGCCAAATTCGCCCACTGTATGGGCAAAACCGAGAATGGCTGCCGAGATGAAGCCGGGACGCGCAAGCGGTATCGCAACCGTGAAAAACGTATCCCAGGGCCCCGCCCGCAACGTCGCCGCAGCCTCGAACGGACGCTGTCCAATGGCCGTGAAGGCATTTTGCAGCGGTTGCACGACAAACGGCATCGAATAGATAACGGAAGTGACGACCAGTCCGGAGAAGGTGAAGGGCAACAGGCCCAAGCCGAGGCTTTCGGTCAAGCGGCCGATGGGCCCGCGGGGGCCCATGGCAACCAGCATGTAGAAACCCAGCACCGTGGGTGGGAGCACCAGCGGCAGAGCGACCACTGCGCCGATGACGCCCTTAAGTCTCGATGGAGTCCGCGCCAGCCACCAGGCAACCGGGGTACCGATGAGCAGGAGCAAGGCAGTGACAATCGTGGCGAGTTCCAACGTCAACCTGACGGCTGACCAGTCTGTCGGATGCACGTAAGGCCCCGCTAGCGGAATGTCAAAAATCGTAGCCGTAAGACTTGATAACCGTCTTGGCCTGGTTGCTCCTCAGGAAATCGAGTAACGCCTTTGCCGCCAAATTGTCCTTGCCTTTCGACAGCAGCGCCGCATCCTGACGTATCGGCGTGTAGAGGTTGGTGGGGACACGCCAGACCGAGCCGCCGGTCAACTTGCCATCCTTCTGGACTTGGGACAGCGCGACGAAACCCAGATCGGCATTTCCGGTGGCCACGAACTGCTGTGTCTGGGCGATGTTCTCACCCTGAACGAACTTAGGCTCCAGGGTCTTGAATAACCCGAGACGAACCAATACCTCGACCGCAGCGGCGCCGTAAGGTGCGGTCTTTGGGTTGGCCAGCGCTAGATGGGCGAAACCTCCCTTCTTCAGCACCTTGCCGTCTTTGTCGACCACACCGGGTTTCGCGCTCCACAACACCAGTTTACCGACAGCGTAGGTGAAACGAGCGCCGGGCACTGCAAAGCCTTCGGCCTCCAGTCTGGCGGGAGTGGCGTCGTCCGCTGACAGCAGCACTTCGAACGGCGCACCATTCTGAATCTGGGTGTAGAACTTCCCGGTCGCACCGGTCGACACGGCGGCCTTGTGACGGGTAGCTCTTTCGAATACAGGGGCGAGCGCATCCATCGGAGCCGCGAAGTTGGCGGCCACCGCCACTTGAACCGTTTCTGCGGGTGTAAGAGAACTAACCGTCAGCAGAACTGCAAGGAGTATCGAAGATCGGAACATGAGGAAGCACCTTCGCGGTATTGATGAATGGACGTCGCCTCGGCATTGGCGCCGGTTATGAGCCCGTCTCACCGGGACCCGGAATCCGCACACCCCGTCGCGACGGCACAAGGCCGGACACCGAAAGCCATCATGAACCGTCGGCAAGCGTTATGTACATGCGCCCACAACCAATCTAACCTAAGTGTTCGGTTGCGTCCACCCGGCTGAACGGAGCATTGCGTAAAATCAGCGTTCCCGGGACGAAAATCGGGCTGACGCGCTGTGGCAAATCGATGAGACGCGCCAGATTCGCTGCCACCCACGTTTCGCCGTCGCGCTCCATTGTTTCTCTAATGAACCGCGCCCCGCTCCTGCCGCCGGAGGTTCTGTGGTCCATCCCCAGCGCAAGACCATCAGAACCTGACATTCCGCCGAACATCCGAATATTGGTCGCCCGGCGCTGTTTGTCTCGAAAGAAAGTT
>JALORT010000272.1 GCA_025458755.1 Methylotetracoccus sp. | reverse complement strand
CCGCCGGTTGGACCACCGCCATCACTCGGCGATTCCCGTTGCCGTCGGCGCCGCCTCGATCACCTCACGCTGGCGAGGTACGAGCACCGCATAGATGAACAGGAGTGCACCGATCACCACGACGACGCCGGCGCCGAAGCGCATCAGGTAGAACAGGCCAAGCTGATCTTGAACATCCATGTAGCTTTCGCCGCGAACCCGCTGGAGATGGGTCTGCACCACTCCGGCGAACGTCAGGGTGAAGGTCATGAACGCCATGCCGCCGGACATCAGCCAGAAGCTCGCCATGTTCAGCACCTGGTTATACGGGTCGCGGCGCAGCAGGTAGGGCATGGCATAGGTGATAATGGCAAGGTTCAGCGATACATAGGCACCAAAAAATGCGAGGTGCCCGTGTGCGGCGGTGATTTGGGTCCCGTGCGTGTAATAATTGATGTTGGAAAGGGTGTGCATGAATCCCCACACGCCCGCACCGAAGAAGGCAAGAACCGCCGTCCCCAAGCTCCACAGCAGTGCCGCCTTATTGGGGTGGTTGCGACCGCCCTTCCACACCATCGAAAACGCGAACAGCACCATGGCAAAAAACGGCAGGACTTCGAGGGTGGAGAATATACTGCCAAGCGGCTGCCAATATGATGGCGTACCGATCCAGTAGTAGTGGTGTCCGGTGCCCAGCAGTCCCGACATCAGGGCGAGGCCGACGATCACGTAGAGCCACTTCTCGATCACTTCCCGGTCGACGCCAGTGAGCTTCAGCATCAGGAAAGCGAGGATCGAGGCCATCACCAACTCCCAGACGCCTTCGACCCAGATGTGCACCACGTACCACCAGTACATCTTGTCGACGGACAGATTCGAGGGGTTGTAGAGGGCAAACAGGAAGAAGATGGCGATGCCCCACAGGCCGAGCAGCAGCACGTTGGTGATCGCCGTCTTGCGGCCCTGCAACACGGTCATCGTTACGTTGAACAGGAAGATCAGCGCGGCGACGACGATCGCCAATTTGACCCAAAGCGGCTGTTCAAGGAATTCCCGGCCTTCGTGCACCCGGAACATGTAGCCGACGACCGCGGCGGCGGCGGCGGCGACGAAGATCGCGAATTGCACGTACGCCAGCGTCGGGCTGTAAATCTCTCGTTCGCTTTCCTCGGGAATGAGGAAGTAGGTCGCACCGAAAAACCCAAGCAACAGCCAGACAACCAGCGAGTTGGTGTGGATCATCCGCACGATGTTGAACGGCAGGGTCTCCGAAAGAAAATTCGGATCGACGTAAATGTATCCCGCGACCGTACCGAACAGAACCTGCGACGTAAACAACGCCAACGCGCCAATGAAATAGACCAGCGCGATTTTCTGAGTTTTGTACTTCATCTTATCGCCCTTCTTTCCTCGCGCTTCTCAGCCGGCTTCGTTCGGCGGCCAGCCCTGCGTATTTATGCGACTGGTCCATTCAAGAAAATCGATCAAATCATTGAGCTCTTGATCGGTGAATTCGAACCTTGGCATCTGCCGCCGCCCCTCAATTCCGCTGGGTTGCGACAGCATCCAGGTCTTCAGCGCCTCCCGGGCCGATTCCGGATCGTCACGCCCGCCGTACCGGACCCAGACGTTGCCGAGTTCGGGCGCGAAATAAGCGCCTTCGCCTATGATCGTGTGGCAGTTGATGCAGGCGTGCTTCTCCCACACCTGCTTGCCGCGGACCACGCCATCTGTAAGACCTTTACGGTCCGTAGATGTATTCAGAATGAAAATATGGCTGTGCGCTGTCAGTCCCACGAAAATCAGAAGGAAAACAAGCGAGCCACCGTAAAATATATTTCTAGCCTTAGACTTCGTAAGCGTTTCCCACATGACTCATTCCTTGCCCGGCCTTTGCCGCCGATCCCATGACAATCGTAACCGAGGGGGGCTATATCCAAACGACAGTCACCGCCAATGCCCGCAGACGCCACCCGGCCTCGGGGCCATTCGCCGCTGCCCTTCCGAGCTCGCCCCGCCATGCGGTCTGGAGTTTCACCCTGAGCGCCTTGCGTGCGCCGGGCCGCACAAGCGTTATCGAACCGTGGCAGCGAGCCCGCCGCCGAGCATTGACCTTGATCAAGGGAACCGCTGCGCTGCCGCCGTGGGTGCCGGCGACACCACTACCGGACGCGGGCGGCGAGGAAGGCCGCGTAGCGCTTGTCGACTTTCAGGATATGCCCGACCAGCCAGTAGTTGAGCAGCTCCATGATCTCACGGCTGATTTCGGGGTCGGGGGTGCGCTGATAGGCAGCGTAAAGCTCTTCGAGCTGCTCTTCGAGCAGCCGATGCTCCCGCCGGTGGTCGTGCAGTTCCGGATAGTCGTAGCGCACGAACAGCAGTTCCTCGCGGGCAAAGTGTTCGTAAGCCATGCGGATCAAGGCCCTGACGATCGCGGCGACGGTCTGCTCATCGCCGTGATGCTGCTTCACCTCGTCCAAGTGGTTGATCAAGCTGGCAATGACGATGTGGTCCCAGTCGAGGGACTCGATGCCGACGCTGTAACGCCCATCCCAGATGATCAGCGCCATCGGTTGCTCCGCCTGCGCGCGCCGCCTTGGTCGCGCGCCAAACCCGATTGCCTCCGAAGATCACGCGGCCTGGCGCAGACCAAGCCGGCGCCACACCGCAGTCAGCGCCGCCACCAGCGTGTCCACGTGCGCGTCGGTATGCAATGGACTGGGGGTGAACCGGAGCCGCTCACGGCCACGCGCCACTGTCGGATAGTTGATGGGCTGAACGTAAAGGCCATGCCCGTACAGCAGTGCGTCGCTCGCCTGTTTGCACAGCACCGGATCGCCCACCAGCACCGGTACGATATGGCTCGCCGACGGCAAGACCGGCAGGCCGGCCTCGCTCAGCCGCTGCCGCAGCGTCGCCGCCCTTTGCTGATGCCGGATGCGCAGAGGGTTGTTTTCCTTCAGGTGGCGGATGCTGGCGAGGGCACCGGCGGCGACCGACGGCGGCATCGCCGATGAGAAGATGAAGCCGCTGCCGAAGGAGCGGACGAAATCGCACAGCGCGGCTGAACCCGCGATGTAGCCGCCGACGACGCCGAACGCCTTCGCCAGCGTGCCTTGGATGACCGTCAGCCGATGCATTTGGCCATCCCGCTCGGCGACGCCGCCGCCCCGCTCCCCGTACATGCCGACGGCGTGCACCTCGTCGAGATAGGTCATGGCGCCGTACCGTTCCGCAAGGTCACAGATGGCGCCGATCGGTGCAATGGTGCCATCCATCGAGTAGACGGACTCAAAGGCCACCAGTTTCGCCCGTCCCGGCGCGATCGCCCGAAGCTGCCTTTCGAGATCATCCACATCGTTGTGACGGAAGATCCGCTTCTCCGCCTTCGAGTGGACGATGCCCTCGATCATCGAGTTGTGGTTCTTTTCGTCCGACAGCACGACGCAGTCGGGCAGCATCCGGCAGATGGTTGCCAGTGTCGTCATGTTGGCGATCCAGCCGGACTGGAACAACAGGGCGGCCTCGGTCCGGTGCAGATCCGCCAGTTCCCGTTCCAGCAGGACGTGATAGTGGTTGGTGCCGGAGATATTGCGGGTGCCGCCGGCGCCGGCACCGCAGCGCTGGATCGCCTCAGCCATCGCCGCGAGCACGTCCGGATGCTGGCCCATGCCGAGGTAGTCGTTCGAGCACCATACGGTAACCGGGCGCGTGCCATCGGGCGTATGCAGCAGCGCCTGCGGAAAACGCCCGGCACAGCGTTCGAGATCCGCGAACACGCGATAGCGCCCTTCCGTCCGCAGTCTGCCGATCTCATCCGCGAAGAACTGTTGGTAATTCATGCCGCTTCCTCTCGGCGCCAATGGCCCCTGACTTTTTTGCCAAAAGACGATGTCCCGACCGCCGCCGGCCGGCCTTGACCCCGATCAAGGTTGGCGGTCTTCAGACAAAGGCGGCGTAGAGCACCCCCAGCTCCCGATCGACGCCGGCGCCAAGCACCATGTCCAGCTGCCGGATAACGCCCATCTCTTCCTTCTGGATGTGGAAGTTGACGCTATGGACGAGATCCATGACGCCGTCGCGAAACTCGCTCCAACTGGCAGACGTAAACCCGCTTTCCAGCGCGACGATGGCGGCACTCCGCAAGCCGTCGGCGAGGCCGCGGATGGTCTC
>JALORT010000271.1 GCA_025458755.1 Methylotetracoccus sp. | reverse complement strand
TGGTGATTGCGGCAAACTACGGCGGGCGCTGGGATATCGTCAACGCGGCTCGTGAGGTCGCTATCCGGGTTCAACGCGGCGAGTTGCAGGGCTCGGACATCACCGAGTCATTGTTCGCTGAACATCTTGCCTTGGCCGACTTGCCGGAACCGGATCTGTTTATCCGGACCGGAGGTGAACAGCGGGTCAGCAACTTTCTGCTGTGGCAGCTGGCTTACACCGAACTTTTCTTTACGCCGACGCTATGGCCCGATTTCGATGAGACTCTGCTTGACAAGGCAATCGATGATTTTGCAAGTCGGCAGCGGCGTTTCGGTTACACCGGGGAGCAAGTCGAATCGCTCGCGTCGCAAAAGAACCTGAATTAATGAGTCGAGGGAGTCGTGCGCCATGTTGAGAAGCCGCTTAATTACTGCCTTGGTCCTCGCGCCCATCATCGTCTTCGGCATCCTGAAGCTGCCACCGCTGTGGTTTGCCGTCGCTTGGGGCGTCGTGATCTTCGCTGCCTTTTGGGAATGGACGGATCTGGCGGGGTTGCAGTCGCGCACGGCGCGGCTGGGTTTTGTCGCCGTGATGTTGGCCGGTCAACTCAGTGCCCGGTATTGGGCGCCCTACGCCCTCGATTGGCTCGCGTGGCCGGTCGTGGTGTGGTGGTTCGCGCTGGGCATGGCGCTTCGCACGTTCCCCGAGACACTCCTGAAGATTCGCTATCCTGCCGTCTTGAAAGCGATCATCGGGCTGCTGGTGCTGCTGACCGCGTGGATCATCATGGTGTGGTTGCGGGTGAATTTCGGCGTCAAGCAGGTCTTGTTTCTGTTGCTGTTGATTTGGCTCGCCGATGCGGCGGCGTACTTCGTCGGCAAACGATTCGGCCATACCAAATTACTGCCCCAGATCAGCCCGGGGAAGACGGTGGAAGGCGTCTATGGTGCTCTTTTCGCTGCGGCCGCATTCGCCGCGGCGGTTGGCTTTTACTTCGAATTCAAGCCCATCATGATCTCGGATTTCGTGGTGATGTCTTTGCTGACGGTAGTCATCTCGGTCGCCGGCGATCTGTTCGAGAGTTTGGCCAAGCGACTGCGCGGCGTGAAGGACAGCGGGGTGCTGTTCCCGGGCCATGGCGGCGTGCTGGACCGCATCGATAGTCTGACCGCCGCCGTGTCGGTGTTCTACCTGGGGTCCTTTCTTCGCGAGATCTACCTGTGAGAAGCCTCTGCGTTCTTGGATCGACGGGGTCGATCGGCGTCAGCACGCTGGATGTGGTGTCGCGCCATCGCGATAAATTCCGCGTGATCGCGCTGACCGCGAACAATAACGTCGACCGATTGTTCGAACAGTGCGTGGCGCATCAGCCCCGCTACGCGGTCGTGATCGATTCGGATCAGGCGTCGGTCCTCCGTGCATGCCTCCGGGAGGCCGGGCTGACCGCTGTCGAAGTCTTGAGCGGCGCCGACGCGTTGGAACAGGTGGCCTCGCTGCCCCAAGTCGATACCGTGATGGCGGCCATTGTCGGTGCCGCGGGGCTGCTCCCCACTTTGGCGGCCGCGCGCTTGGGGAAGCGGGTGCTGCTTGCGAATAAGGAAGCGCTGGTGATGTCCGGCCCGCTGTTCATGGCGGAAGTTCGGCGTTCGGGCGCGGAGTTGCTGCCGATCGACAGCGAGCACAATGCGATCTTTCAGTGTATGCCCGCCGATTGCCGCGCCGGCGAGAGAGCACACTCCGTTCGGAAGATTTTGTTGACGGCGTCAGGCGGACCTTTGCTGAACGTGCCGCTGGAGTCTCTGCGCCATGTCACGCCCGCACAGGCGATCGCACACCCCAATTGGGTCATGGGTCGGAAAATCTCCGTCGATTCGGCGACGATGATGAACAAGGGCCTGGAGGTCATCGAGGCGTGTCTGCTCTTCGGGCTGGAACCGCATGATGTGAAGGTCGTGGTCCATCCGCAGAGCGTCATTCATTCCATGGTCGACTACGTCGACGGATCCGTGTTGGCACAACTGGGCAACCCGGACATGAGAACGCCGATCGCTCATGCGCTGGCCTGGCCTGAGCGGTTCGAGTCCGGCGTCGAACCTTTGGATATGTTCCAGGTCAAAAGGTTGGATTTTCAACCGCCCGATCTGGATCGCTTTCCCTGCCTCGGTCTGGCTTACGATGCTGTTCGTGAGGGTGGCACCATGCCGGCGGTTCTGAATGCAGCCAATGAGATGGCGGTTGCCAGTTTTCTGGATGGAGGCATTGGTTTCGATGCCATCTCCGATACGATACGGCACTGCATGGAGTTCCTGCCGGCAGTGCCCGCGGATTCGATTGAAGGCGTACTCGAAGCCGATCGTCGGTCGCGTGAGGCCGCCTCCAGTTACATCGCTTCGCTCCCGAGTCGAAATTAGCGCATGCCCGATATCCTGCATACGACCCTAGCTTTCCTGGCGGCACTCACCGTGCTCATCGCCATTCATGAGTACGGGCACTATTGGGTGGCAACGCGGCTCGGGGTCAGGGTGATGCGCTTCTCCATCGGCTTCGGCAAACCCATTTGGCGACGGCAGTCCGGCCCAAGTGACACTGAGTTCGTGGTTTCTGCGATTCCTCTCGGCGGCTATGTGCGGATGGTGGACGAACGCGAAGGTCCCGTCGCGAGCGAAGACCTCCCGTACGCGTTCAACCGTCAATCGCTGCCGAAGCGGGTTGCGATCGTCGCTGCGGGGCCGCTCTTCAATATGCTGCTGGCGGTGCTGCTGTACTGGGTCGTCTTCGTCAGCGGCGAAACGGGATTGAGGCCGGTTCTCGGCGAGGTGCCTCCCGATAGCTTGGCCGCGGCGGCAGGTTTCCGCATCGGGGATGAAATCACCGCGATCGGCGAGCAGGGCGTGCCGACGTGGGGCGAGGCCATGAGCCAGTTGATGGAGCATGTGCTGGATTCGGAACAAATCCCCATCACGGTCCGCACCAGCGCCGGCGAAATCATCCTGCGTATGCTGTCGGTGCCGCCGGAAGTGGCCGACAATCCCGACAAACTGCACGGCCGCCTCGGATTCTCGCCCTGGCAGCCGGACCTCGAGCCGGTCATTGAGCGCATCGAGCCCGGCAGCGCGGCCGCGCGGGCAGGGCTGCGCCCCGGGGATCGAGTCGTCCGTGTCGACGACGAGACCGTTGCGAGTTGGCAGGACTGGGTTCGGTACGTGCGTGCTCATCCGGAGGTCGCGTTGCACATCGTGGTGCTGCGGTCCGGATCTGAAGTTCCGCTGGAAATTACACCGGCCCCGGAGCGCGGGCCGTCGGGGGTCATCGGCCGGATCGGTGCGGCCGTGAAGATACCAGAAGGGATACAGGACGAGATGAAAGTCACCTATCGTCTCGGTTTTTTTCCGGCGTTCACCGCTGCCGTCGCGAAAACCTATGATTATTCCGCGCTGACGTTAAAGATGATCGGTCGCATGCTGGTCGGACGCGCAGCGCTCGAAAACCTCAGTGGTCCTTTGAGCATCGCGCAATACGCCGGGGTTTCCGCGCGGCTCGGGGTGGCACAGTTCCTGAAATTCCTGGCCGCCATCAGCGTCAGCCTCGGCGTCTTGAATCTCTTGCCGATTCCCGTGCTCGACGGCGGGCATCTGGCAGTGTATGGGATTGAAGCGGTCATGGGTCGGCCACTCTCCGAGAGGGCCTTGATGTTGTTCCAGCAGATCGGATTGTTCATCCTGATTTCTTTGATGGGCTTGGCGTTCTACTTGGATCTCGACCGCCTGCTGAACTGAAGGTGGTCACTGCTAATTCTTCCCGCCGCCCGTCCGGCTTCTTACCTTCCGGTGGTCTTATGAAACGATGGCTTAGTTCTTGTCTCCTCTTCGCTGCAGCGTTCGGGATCGCGCCGACGGTGTCGGCCGATGCCAACGCCATCCGGCAATCGCTGAAGCAGGCGTTGCCGGGCATGGAACCCGACTCGATTCAGCCGTCGAAAGTCAAAGGTGTCTATGAAGTGATGTTCGGACCGAAACTGTTCTACGTTTCGGAAGAGGGCGACTATCTGATCCAGGGTTCCATGATCGACGTGCGGGCTCGGCAGGATTTGACCGAACCAAGGGTCGCCGAAGCGCGTGCCTCCGCGCTGAACAAATTGGGCGTGGCGAAAATGGTGGTGTTCAAGCCCGAAAAGTCA
>JALORT010000013.1 GCA_025458755.1 Methylotetracoccus sp. | reverse complement strand
CGGAGTACCGCAGCCCAACCTAGTGGGCCCGGCATGAGCCAAGACTTGCAACCTGAAACGAGGTTGCCGGAGAGAGTGACGACAACCGTAGAGAAGCGCAAGGGGGAAGCCGCGAGGCCAGCCTGAAAGAAGCGATGCCCGTTCATTCTGGACGTGGGCACAGGCTCAATCCTCACAGCCGAATATTGCTGCTCCCACGTCCGGCGTGGCACGGGGAGCGCGACGGTGGACGGCACCCTCGGGCGGGGGAGGCGGTCGCTGAATGGGTTCTCGACGTAGCGGTCTGGATCGCGACCTGACGATTCCTGCCGACGGGCGGCGACCGATGCGGCTGGCGTGGAACCCGATTTTTCCTGAGCCCGCTTCGGTCGTGTGCCCGGTGCGGACGGGCGGACCGCGGTGTGTCAGGGGTAATCTTCCAACTGTTGCTGCAATTGCTGCTGCAGACCTTGTTGCTGGGTGCAGCCGCAGGCCGACAGCACCAGGTAACCGATCTCGGTGCCGTTGAAGACGCCTTCCGGCCCCTCGCAGCTGATCTCGTCGTCCTGTTGGGACACGGTGCAGGCAATGCGCCAGCCGTTGTTGGCGCAGCGCCCCTCGATGCCGTAGTCGACGCCGAGTTGAACCTGCCGCTTATCGACGATTGTACAAGCCTCGGCGGCGCTGAATGCCGCGAGGGATGCAGCCGCCCAAGAAACCATCGAGACTTTCACTGCCGTCAACTCCTGTGGGGTAAGGAACCGTTGAATGCCCGGTGTTGGCGCGCCGGGACCGCAGGGTCGCCCGCCGCCGGCTGTCGCCGGTCCCGGGATTTTGATCGGTCATTCTCGCAGAAAACAGCTCCACCGCGGAGATCGCGTCGGTGCCGTCGCAAGGAGGCCGAAATCGGGCAAGCACGGAGCCGGACGTTCGGTCACCGTTGGTCATAGACGCTGATGGTTGTGGTGGGGTGACTGGTGAACGAGGCCGAGAACTGATAAGTTGCAGCGGTCGGATCAGAACCGGCGTGGCCGGGGCGAATCCGCGAACAACAAAATCAACTTGCCGAGTTTAAGGAGAGTCCAGTGACGATCAAATCCATGCCATGCCTGAGTGCATTCCTCCTGACGATGATGTTCAGCCTGCCCACTTCGCGCGCCGAGGAACCGGCGGCAACCGCGCCCGGCGGAGATGCCACCACCCCGATGGGAGGCATGCAGCACGGAACCATGGGCGCGGGCCAACAAGGCCAGGGGGGTATGAACGGGATGCAGCACGGGACCATGGGCGCCGGTCAGCAAGGTCAGGCGGGTATGGGTGGAATGCAGCACGGAGGGATGGGTTCCGGTTCACCAGGGCAGGGAGGCATGGCCGGCATGCAGCACGGCGGTATGGGCAGCGGCATGATGTCGATGGGCAGCATGACCGAACAGCAACTGGAGGAGGCCTGGAAGCACTTGCAAGCGCAGGATATCCGGCTCGGTGAGCTCCGCCGCCAGATGCGCGAGGCGAATGATCAGAGTGTTCGGGACACATTGAAGGCGGAACACCGCACCGTGCTGAAGGATCAGCTCGTCCTGACGCACAAGCTGATGATGCAGGAACACATGAAGTCCATGAAGGGCGGTCAGTCCGCTCCGCCGCCCGCTCCGCCGGCCAACCGCTGAGCGTTCGCGATGCCGGCAGGCTCTCAGTCGGCGGCGAACCGGCGCCGATGTGGCGTGATTCGACCGTGCCCGGGTGGATCGAGCCCACCGGCGATGACGCCGACGTGCGGCTGTCACGGAGCGGGCGCCGGGTCCGAGCGGGACACGCTGCGATGGCTGCTGGCGATCAACGGCGTGATGGGGGTCATCGAGGTCAGCGCGGGCTGGTGGGCGCAGTCGACCGGCCTGCTGGCCGATTCGCTCGACATGTTCGCGGATGCGGCAGTGTACGGCGTTGCGCTGTCCGTCGTCGGCAGAAACCTCCGCAGCAAGACCCATGCGGCGATGTTGAGCGGCGGGTTCCAGGTGGCCTTCGCCGGGCTTGTGGTGATCGATGTGCTGCGGCGCTTTGTCGGCGGCGGCGAGCCGATGTCGCTGGTGATGTTCGTGGTAGCGACGTTGGCTTTGCTGGCGAACACAGCCTGTCTGGCGCTGATTGCCAAGCATCGCCGCGGTGAAGTGCACATGCGGGCGAGCTGGATCTTTTCGGCCAACGATGCGCTGGCCAATCTGGGAGTCATGCTCGCCGGCATCGCCGTGCACCTCACCGGCTCGCGGCTTCCGGACCTGTTGATCGGGTTGGTGATCGCCGTGCTAGTCCTCTACGGCGGGCTGCGCATCGTCAAAGACGCGCGCGGCAGCTTCCGGCAACTTAACGACGCGGCCCGGGTGGCCGACCCGTGCCGGTCGATGGAGTGAGGTCGGGCGTTGTGCGGCACGTCGCCGTCAGTCTGCTCCGAGTGTTGCGATCAGAAATGTCGCGGTTTCCGCCAGGGCGATATCGCGGCTCTCCGCGTCTTGGCGCCCGCGGTACTCCAGGCGACCGGTCTCCAGCCCCCGCTCGCTGATCACGACGCGGTGGGGTATGCCGATCAGTTCCATGTCCGCGAACATCACCCCGGGTCGCGCTTTCCGGTCGTCGAGCAACACCTCCAAACCGGCGGCGCGCAGCTCGCGGTAAATCTGTTCGGCGGCGCTCTGGACGCGTTCCGAGGCGTGCATGTTGATCGGCACCAGGGCCACTTGAAACGGGGCGATGGGCGCGGGCCAGATGATGCCCCGCTCATCATGGTTCTGCTCGATCGCGGCCGCCACGACGCGGGAAACGCCGATGCCGTAGCAGCCCATGATCATGCTTTCGCTTTGACCGTTTTCATTCAGCACCTCGGCGCGCATCGCATCGCTGTACTTGGTGCCCAGTTGGAAAATATGGCCCACCTCGATGCCCCGGGCGATGTGTAAAGAACCCTTGCCATCCGGGCTTGGATCGCCTTCGACCACCTTGCGCAGATCGCTGATGCGCTCCGGTTCCGGCAGGTCGTGGCCGAAGCTCACGCCGGTGAAGTGAAATCCGGCTTTATTGGCGCCGCAGACGAAGTCGTTTAACGCGATGACGGCACGATCCGCGACGATCTCGACGTCTGCGGGGACGCCCACGGGTCCGATATAGCCCGCCCGGCAGCCCAGGCGCTGCTCGATTTCATCCTCCGTGGCGAAGCGGAATCCGGACAGCCCGGAAAGCTTCTGGACCTTGACTTCATTTAAATCATGATCGCCCCGCAACAGCAAAAGCGCCATCCGGTCGTCCGCCAGCACGGCGAGCGTCTTGACGATCTGATGCTTCGGCACGCCCAGAAATCCGCTCACTTCGTCGATCGTGCGTTGTCCGGGAGTGGCGACTTTTTCCATCGTGTGCGCACTGGCGGGGCGCGCTGCACGCGGGGCGATGGCCTCGGCCATTTCGATGTTGGCGGCATAAGCACTGCCGTCGCAGAAGGCGATGGCGTCTTCGCCCGATTCGGCAAGCACGTGAAACTCATGCGAAGAGCTGCCGCCGATGGCGCCGGTGTCCGCTTCGACAGCCCGGAAGTTCAGACCGAGACGGCTGAAAATGCGGCTGTAGGCCTCGTACATGGCGTCGTAGGTTTGCTGCAGGGACTCCCGGCTGAGGTGGAACGAGTAGGCATCTTTCATCATGAATTCCCGCGCGCGCATCACCCCGAAGCGCGGCCGGATCTCGTCGCGGAACTTGGTCTGAATCTGGTAAAACGTGATCGGGAGCTGCCGATAGCTTTTCAATTCGTTCCGAGCCAGGTCGGTGATGATCTCCTCGTGGGTCGGGCCCAGGCAGAAATCGCGCTGATGGCGGTCTCGCAGCCGAGCCAGCTCCGGACCGTATTGTTCCCAGCGTCCCGACTCCTGCCACAGCTCGGCCGGCTGGACGACCGGCATCAACACTTCCAGCGCCCCGGCGCGGTCCATTTCTTCACGGACCACCGCGGTGACTTTATGGAGCACGCGAAACCCCAGAGGCAGCCAGGTGTAAAGACCGGCGGCGAGTTTACGGATCAGGCCGGCACGCAACATCAGTTGGTGACTGATGATTTCCGCATCGGCGGGGGTTTCTTTGACAGTATTCAACGGGAACTGACTGGTGCGCATGGGAGGTCACAGTGAACCGGGCGTTATGGGGTAAGCCCGGTATTGTAACGATACCCGCGTTCCCGCGTCAGTCTGGTGCGGTACGGCGGAGCTGAGGCCGCCTCACCGGCCGAAGCCGCCGTACCGCAGCGGTGTTCGGCCCTGATGCAAGCGGCAGCGTCGACGTCCGCCGCCGGTGAGACCAGACAGGGCAGATACGAGGCGGCCGAGCAGTCGGGTGCGGTCGGGACTTAATACGCCTTGGTGGCGGTCACCATGAAATAACCGAACCGCTTGGGGAAAAGGGAGAACAGAGGCACCGCGAAAGGCGCTGCCAGGTGCTTGCGGCGGCGCAGCGAGAGCGCGCGGGAACGGAATAAACCCTCCCGAGACAGCAAGTTGATCGCCGCGAACGGAATGAACAACGCGGAGGGCAGAATGCGCCAGGAGACATCTTCGACGCGAATCGCCTCGAATCCGAGTTGTTCCAATCGGCGCAGAAATTCGTTCAGGTGGGCCAGCGTATCCAGCGCCCAGCCCTGACAGAAGGCAGTGTAGACCTGATGCAGTCCCACCGGCATGGGTGAGGAAGTCTTCAGGAAACCGTCGGCGAAAACCACGCGCCCGCCGGGTTTCAGCACGCGGTGCAGTTCGGTCAACAGTTCGCGCTTATCCACCCCCGGGGCGTGACAGGCGCTTTCGATGGCATAGATGCCATCGAAAGCGGCGTCGCGGAACGGGAGCACGCGGAAATCGCCGCGCACGTAACGAACCGCGGTATCGAATCGGCCGTTCCGGGTCAGCTGCGCCGCTTGCTGCAGGGCCCACGGGACGATATTGATCCCGACGATGCGGCAGTGCGGGTAGGCCGCGGCGCCATCGCGAGCCACCGCGCCCAGGCCGCATCCGGCGTCGAGCAGGCAGTCGCCCTGTTGCGGCGTCACGCGATGCAGGACCTCGAGACTCATGCGTTTCAGCATCGATTCCAAGTCGAACGGACTGATACCGCGCCCGAAGTAACCGAAGTGCATGTTGAAATTGGGACTCCACGCCTCGTAGTCGGCGCCCGTCTCCGTGTAGTACTGAATCAGGTCGCGCAGATGCGCCATGGGATCCAGGGCGCCGCCAGGCGCGGCGAGCGTTCCGGAGACCAACGCGGCCGAAGTGTGCTGAGGCAACATGGTTGTTTCCAATCGTGGGGTGCCGGGTGACGCAAGGGGGTGTATTGAGTCGTAAACGCCGCCGTCGCCGCTTGCTCGGACAGCGGCCCGCGAGGTTGGTTCGCGGGAGGGTCGAGCGTCAGTTCCGAACCCAATGGGAATTTTCGCGCAGAGTTCTTGTCTAGTCACGGGGGTGGAACCTACACTACCCCCCTTGATTCTTGCGGCCCGATGACTAAATAGGGAACTTTAACGCCATGGCTTTTCTCCCGTTCTACGTTCCGGCCAGCGGACCGATCAAAGTGGCGATTGTCGGAGGCGGGTATGCGGCGCTCGCCGCTCTGGTTTCGCTGCACCGTTTCTCTCCCTACACCGGCGTCACGCTGATTGATCCCAACGACGCCCACATCAAGGTCACGCACCTGCACGAGACGTTCCGCCGCCGCTTGAGGGAATTCGTGGTGCCGTTCGAGAAAATCGAGCAACGCTTCAACTGCCGCCATGTCCGCGCGGCGGTCGAGATCACGGATGAAAACCTCATGGAGTGGCAGGAGCACAGGGGACTGGCGGTCGGTGACGAGTTTATCGACTTTGACTACCTGCTGGTCGCCATCGGCAGCGGAACGCCCCGTCTCGACCAGGGTGACGCGATCTACGACTTGCGCGATTTCATGATCGCCGAAGGGTCGTCCTTGATGCAGCAGGTACCGATCGATGGCGACGCGTTCCTGACGGTCGTCGGCGGCGGGGCGACCGGCATTCAGTTTTTGTTCGAAATTGCGGAATTTGTCAGGGTGCACAAGCTGCCATTCCGGATCCGGCTCGTCGACGGTGAAGATACGGTGTTGAAGCAATTCACGCCGGCACTCGGCCGGTATGTCGAGTCACGTCTGTCGGATGCCGGGATCGAACATTTGCCCCGCACCTTCTACCGGAAGCAGGAGGGCGGTCAGGTCCGTCTGGAGAATCGGGACACCGGCGATGTGATGGAACTCAACTCCAGCGCGGCCTTCCTGTTTCCCGGCAAAGCGTCCGACCCGCTGTTGAACACCACTTTTTTCGGTCAAGTGGTGGCCGGGGGACGAGTGCTCGACCGCGTGTTTGCCGCAGGGGACTGTTCCCACCACCGCGGGGTCGGTTCTAACACGGTGACCGCGCAGGCGGCGGTCAGAAAAGGAAAACTGGCGGCGAGGAACATTCTTCGGTCCTCCGGGCGGCTGAAAGTTCTGGAGCCCTACCTTCACCGCGACTTGGGGGACGTGGTCAGTCTGGGGCCGAACGACGCCATCGGCTGGCTCGGTCTGGAAGGGAATATCGTCGCCGGAGTTCCGGCCCTGGTGGTCAAGGAGTTGGTGGAAGCACAGTATGACCTGCTGATGGCGGGTATCGACACTTACCTGATCTGACAGGATCGGATCGCGTCGGTCCCGACCGAATTCCATGCCGCGCGCTGGATACGCCAGAACAGCGCAGAAGAACAATCAAGCCAGAAAGAGTGGAAATGCCCAGGCGTTCATTAATCGAGAGGAGAGTCCCCTATGTTCGGATTTGGCGATGGTGCGCCGGTTGTGGCGAGAGCCAGCATCGTGATCGACCGTCCGGCGGATGATGTTTTCCAATTCATCGGCCACAATTTCTTCGCGAACTACCCCCGCTGGTCGCCCGAGGTCAAAGAGCTGAAGCAAATCAGTCCGGGGGAGGTGAAATTGGGAACTCGGGCGCGTCAAGTTCGCGTCGACCAGGGGCACCGGTCGGAATCGATTTTCGGCGTCACGATCTTCGCACCCGGTCAGCGAATCTGTTTCGAAGGCATTTCCAATCCCTATCGCTGCGACTACGAATTGAAGTCCGGTCAGGAGGAACAGGCGACGCGCGTCACGTTCACGTTCGAATTGCCTAAGCTCGAGATGTACATGCGGCCGTTCGAAAAATTGATCCGGGTCGTGATTCAGGATGGGGCCGAGCGGACCGTGCGCAATCTGAAGCGTCTGATCGAAGCGGAAACCACCGTGTGTGCGGACCGCTGTGAAACAGACCGCTAGGCTACAAACAATAAATCTAACCTTGGAGGACCAGAGCCATGAGTTTCGTCGCTGAAAAAGATCCCGGACTGATTCCGCAGGTGCTGTCGAGGATCCTCGATTCGTGCGTCAACGGAGTGACCCTGGCGGATCCCGATTTGGACGACATGCCGATTGTCTACGCCAACAAAGCGTTCGAAAAGATGACCGGCTACAGTCAGGAAGAGATCCTCGGTCACAACTGCCGTTTCCTGCAGGGCGAAGACCGCGAGCAAGAGGCTCGCTACCCGCTGCGCCAAGCCATCGACAACAGTGAACCGGCCGAGGTGACTATCCGGAATTACCGTAAGGACGGCCAGTTGTTTTACAACCATCTGATGATCTCGCCGTTGTTCGACAGTAACGGCAACGTGATCTACTACCTGGGTGTGCAGTACGACGTGACCAATCAGGTCACCGCGGCGGAGGAGATCAAACGCCTGAGCGACAGCTTGGAGATGCTGTCCCACAAGAAGGCGGAAGAGATCAAGGCCTGACCGAAAGACGGTACCGAATCAATAACATCTTGGACTCGAGGGAGTCATGCCTACCGTAACTACCAGCGTTTGCGTCGATCACACCCCGCAACAAATGTATGATCTCGTCAACGACGTGAAGTCTTACCCGCAGTATCTGCCGCTTTGCGGCGGCGTCAAGGTCCTGTTCCAGTCCCCGACGGCGCTCCGCGCGACGCTGACGCTGGCCAAAGGGAAGATCAAATTCTCCTTCACCACGGCGAACGCGATGGTCCAGGGAAAGAGTATTCAGATGAACCTGGTCGACGGACCGTTTAAACACTTCCGGGGAGCCTGGGAATTCGAACCTTCGGCTCGGGGCGGGTGCGAAGCCAGTTTCCGCTGTGATTTCGAGTTTTCCAACGGGTTGCTCGGCTTGGCCTTCGGCGGCTTCTTCAAGGAGGTCATGGAGTCTTTGGTCGAAGCGTTTTGCAAGCAGGCCGAGATCCGCTACGCGAAGTCGTCAGCGCCGCTGATTCAGGCCCATTCCCCCGGAGTTCCCTCTGTCCAGTAACCGGTAGATTCACCGCATCAGGTTGCTTCTCCCCCGGTAGGGCGACCTTCCCGGGGGCGCTCCGTCACTGGGCGTCCGCCGTCGTTCCGACTCTCCTATACTCTTCTCGTGGCCCGCTGCGGCGCGTGCGGCGACTGATGAGGTGATTCGGTGCAGGCAAACCATGACACGAAAAAGGGCCGATTTTCGTCCAGCGCCCGCTCGGCCGGACCGTCAGGCTATCGCCGTCAGGCAACCCCGGAGCGCAGTGGCCTCCGGCAGCGGGTCGCGCGCTACCGTCACTGGATTTTCGCCCTGCTGCTGGTCATCTTGGGTGCGAGACTCGTCGCCCAGCGGCTGGTGACGGCGTTGCCGAGCCCGGTGGCAACGTCCGGAGAGACGATGGCCGGCGATTCGGCCCCGGCCTATCCGGACACTCGGCAGGTGGAGAACGGGCTGCAGCCTCATGCGGCACTGAACGATGAGCTCGAAGGACCGGCAGCCGCTTCCGGCGCCGAAGCACGCATCGAGGAACGGGGAGACGAGAGCGGCCCCGAAACAATCAGTCTGATCATCGAGCCCGGCCCCAACGGCGGCTATTACTTGCGCGGGACGATTAACCAACAGGAGGTCGTGTTCATCGTCGACACCGGGGCGAGCTGGATCGTAGTCCCGGAACAGTTGAGACACCGTTTGAAACTGACTCGCGGGCGATACGTCCAGGTCACGACGGCTAGCGGGGTGGTCGGCAATTATGCCACCGTCATCGACAGTTTGGCGCTCGGCCCTTTGCAATTCGAAAAGGTGGAGGGTGTGTTGAATCCCCGTGCGCCCAACGAAGTGGTTCTTCTGGGCATGAGCGCGTTGAAGGATGTTCGGATCGAGCAGAGCGAAGGCCGCTTGACGTTGACCCAGCGGCGGGCGCCGGTTTCGGACGCACAGGCGATACCCTCGTCAGCGCTCCGGGCTGCGCCCTCGCCTCGGCGTCCACTCCGGGAGTGTTCGGCGCCGGGCCAAGTCATCGACCGCAGAACGCTCGAGTGCATGGAAGGCCGTTGAACGAATCGGTCCCGTGAACGGTCTGAGCGGCACGGTCCCGACGGCTAGTGCCGCATCTGGCGGTCCATCGATGGGGGGCATACAATCGGGTTCAGCCGACCGGGAAGCCCGGGGTGCCGAGCGCGGGCGGCTGATGGGATGACCGGCGAGACGTCTGCATCCAAATTCAGGGCGGCTAGGTTGGGATGGGCAGTGGCGGCGCGCGGTGTTGCTGTTTCCTGGTCGAAACCGTGGAAGAGCCATCGATGGATTGATCCGTTCCAGTCTGGCCGCTGGGCTGGGTCTTGATCGCGCCAAAATACAGCCGATGTGGCAACAGAAGATTATCCGGCTAAAGCCGCGGAACCGCGGATTCTTTCTGATCACCGACGAGCTGACTTCGCAGTTGGCCGAGATCGGGCGGATTCGGGTTGGTCTCCTCTCGCTGTTTCTGCAGCATACTTCCGCGTCCTTGAGCATCAACGAGAACGCCGATCCGAGCGTGCGTGCTGATCTCGACGCCTATCTGAACCGCGCGGTGCCGGAGCGTCTCCCTTTTTTCACCCATACACTCGAGGGAGACGATGATATGCCTGCACACATCAAAGCGAGCTTGCTCGGCAGCTCGGTGACGATCCCTGTCGGCAACGGACGCTTGTTGCTGGGAACGTGGCAGGGCATCTACCTGGGCGAACATCGCGCGTACGGCGGACCGCGTTCCGTCATCGCGACGTTGTTCGGAGACTGAGACCTATTTTTGGGCGGATGACAACATGATGAACCGACGCTTTTTCTGGGCGGGCTTTTTCGTCCTCGCCTTCGCCCGTGCGGACGGGGCGGAGAGTCCGTGGGATCGGCCGACGGCACCCATGGGCAAACCGGTGGAAATCGTGGTTCACCGCAGCGCCAGCTGCGGTTGTTGTGGCAAGTGGGTCGAACACATGAAGAAACACGGCTTCCAGGTCAAAGACGTGCTGGAGGACGACATGGATGCGGTCAAAGACGCATTGGGCGTCCCGTCCTCTCTGCGTTCCTGCCACACAGGCGTCGTGGCAGGGCATGTGATCGAGGGTCATGTGCCTGCCGGCGACGTGAAGAAACTGCTCGAGGCCGAATCCGGACCTTACGGGCTAGCCGTCCCGGGCATGCCGGTCGGGACGCCCGGCATGGAGACGCAAGGCCGGAAAGACGCGTTCTCCGTGATCGGATTTGACCGCGACGGGAAGACCTCCGTATTCACCGACTATCGCGCCTATTGAATGCGCTTCGACGCCGGGAGCCTGCCGCGCCGTCGGATGGGAATGCGCCTTGCTTCGCGCTGCCGCTCATCCCAAGGATGCCCCGGATGCCCGTGGTTCAGGCATAATTGGCGCTCTGTCGAGGACAGTACAGGAGAATGATATGAACAAGACTTGGGTAGTGACGGCGGAAAGCAGCCGTGCACGCATCTTCGCCGCGGAAAATCGAATCGGCCCGATGAACGAAGTGGAAGATTTCGTTCATTCCGAAGGGCGGTCGATGGACCAGGAACTTGTTTCCGACAAAGCGGGCCGTGGATTCAACGGCACCGTTGAAGGCCGGCACGGGATGGAAAAACAGTTTGACGCCAAACACCATGAATCCGTGGCTTTCGCGCGGCGCATCGCGGAGAGGATCGAGTTGGCCAGGGCGCGTGGCGAGTTCGCCCAACTGGTGCTGATTGCTGCCCCCGAATTCCTCGGGATTCTGCGGCAGCAGTTGAGCAACCATGCCAGCCGAATGATCAGCAAGACCGTCGACAAGAACCTCGTGCTGAGGCAAGAAAGCGAAATCCGCGATTACGTTTTCGATTGAATTCGCGCAAGGCGCCGGCGGCGAGAGTTCGCAAGAGCGTGCCCGGTCTCGGGGCGCCGCCGGCCCAGCATAAGCCCTGTTCGCCGCATCGATTCATCAGAAGGCATCAAACGTACCCCCCGTGGCCTACGGCAACGCATCGCGCTGCCGAGTGATGACGACTGCTGAAGGAGCCCGACGCTGCCCGGTTCCGAAACCGGGGTTTGAATCACTCGTCCCTGTCGTCCAGCAGATCATCAAGCGTCAGGTCCTGGAGATGGGGCTCGTGCAGGTCCGGGTCGCTGTAACCGAAGTCATCGAGTTCCACGTCGTCGAAGGGGCCAGTCCAATCTTCCGGCGCTTCGATCGGAACAAACTGCGATTCGGCCCAGGAGGCGAAATCGTACTCGGCCAGATCGCCGTTGAAGTATTGAACCTCAATCGAATCGGAGTCCCGGTCGAACGCCACGATGCGAAACGTGTTGCCGGTCGCGGCGTCCTGATACCAGCGATCGACATCCAGTTCAGGGCGTGTGTTCATCATGTCCTCCTGGGCGCCCCCCCAGCGGCGATGCGCCCGGGTCCGGCCGCAGTGTACGCGGAGCGCCGCCGGAGTGCCACGCAGCCTTCAAATTTTGCCGACCAGTTCAACGATGGCCCGCCGCAGAGCATCGCGCAGCTTCTCCGCATGCAGCGGCCGATTGTTGAGGTCGGTAATGTAGAAGATGTCTTCCGCATAGACCCCGATCGTCGAAATCTTAGCATTGTGGAGACGAATCCCGAAGCGGTTGAACGCTTGACCAACCTTCGATAACAGTCCCGGGCGGTCGGTGGCGACCAGTTCAATGACGGTGTATCGCCTATCCGGGTCCTCTTTAAAAACGATCTGGGTGGGCACCTGAAAGTGTTTGGTGTGACGGGGTTCCAGCCGCTGCACCTCCATCGGTGTCGACGTCGGTGACAGCAGGCAGCGTCGCAGCTTGTTGCAGATGTCGACCTGACGCATTTGGTCCCGGATAGGCCGTCCGCTCTGTTCCAGCACGTGATAGCTGTTCAGTACGTAGCCGTTGTTTGTCGTGATGATCTTGGCATCGAAAATGGTCAAGCCGAGCTGGTCCAGAATCGCCGTGCTGTGAGGAAAAATGAAATCCTGGTTTTTCGCATAGAGAAAAATTTCGGGACTTCCGCGTTGACTCATGGGCCGCAGCAACACCAGCGGAAGGTCTTCGTCCCGGCATGAAGTAATGGCGACGGTATGCCAGGCGATTTCCTCGGGTAGGTAACGCAGAAAATAATCGTCCGCTAAATCGTGCCAAATGCCGTCGATGGTGTCGGCGGAGACTCCGAGGTCGGCAAGGAGGTCCTGCGCCTCGGTCTTGATGCCGTGGATCTTCTCCGCCCGTTCCAACGGGTTGTCCAGCCCGCGGCGCAAGGCCCAGCGGGTCGACCCGTAGAGGTCGCGCAGCAAGGCGTCGCGCCAGGCATTCCACAGGTTGGGATTGGTCGCACGAATGTCGGCTACGGTCAGCAGGAGTAAATGATTCAGCGTATTTTGATCCTGCACTTGTTCCGCGAATTCGTGGATCACCTTCGGATCGCTGATGTCTTTCCGCTGCGCGGTCAGTGACATCAGCAGATGATTGCGGACCAGCCAGGTGACGAGCGCCGTATCCCGTCTAGAGATACCGTGCTTGCGGCAGAAGTCCTCGGCGATGTTTTCCCCCGCAAGCGAGTGATCAAAGCCGCTGCCTTTCGCGATGTCGTGCATCATCCCGGCGATGTAGAGAAGTTCGGGCTTCTCGATCAGCTCCCAGATTTCGTTGCATAAGGGATGTTCGGAGCGGTACTTGTCGAGCGAGAATCGCCGGAGATTGCGAATCACGAACAGCGTGTGCTCATCGACGGTGTACACATGGAACAGGTCGTACTGCATGCGGCCGACCACTCGCCCGAAGGCCGGCAGATACGCCGCGAGTACGCCGTAACGGTTCATGCGCCGCAGTTGGCGGGTGATTCCTCGCGGCTGGCGCAAGAGTTCCATGAACAGCGCACAGGCGTGCGGGGAGTTGCGAAAGTTTTCATCGATCAGATGGAGATTCTGCCGAATCAGCCGGATGCTCGATGCGCGCACGCCCATCAGCGCGGTGTTCTGTTCCAGCACCAGGAAGATTTCCAGCAGCGCGAGCGGATTCTCGGAAAAGACGTCCGGATGCACTGCCTCGATGTAGTTGTTGACCGCCTGAAAGGACCGGTTGATCGGGAGGATCAGAAAATCCTCGGTGCCATGCAGCACCACTTCCTTGAACAACTGCAGCAACATTTCGTTGAGCCGTTCGACACCCATGACGGTGCGGAAGTAGCGCTGCATGAAATGTTCGACGCATTCGTTGATGTCGTGACCGGCGTAGCCAAACTGCCGGGCCAGATCCTTTTGATGATCGAACAGTAACCGATCCTCGCATTTCCCGGTCAGCGCGTGGAGTGCGAAGCGGATTTGCCACAGGAATTCCTGTGCCTCGATCAATTCGGTGTACTCGGCTTCGGTGAGCCAGCCATGCACGATCAAGTCGCGCAGATCCCGGGAATTATAGTGCCGCTTGATGATCCAGCCGATCATCTGGATATCGCGAAGTCCGCCCGGGCCTTCCTTGACGTTCGGTTCCAGGTTGTACGCGGTGTCGTGATACTTCATGTAGCGGACGTGTTGTTCCGCCAACTTGGCTTCGAAATAATCGCGGGAACCCCAAAGATGTTCGGGGCTGATGCGGTTCCAAAGGTTCTCGTAGAGTGCGCCGGAGCCGAACAGCAGCCGCGACTCCAGCAGGGTCGTGATAGTGGTCTGGTCCGTGGCGGCCTGCTCGATGCATTCCTCGACCGTCCTGACGCTCAGGCCGGGCTTGAGCCCGATGTCCCAAAGGAAGTTCGCGAATTCGGCGATATCAGCCTGGTAATGCTGGTGATGCAGACACTCGACCCCTGCAGCGTGCGTTTCGCAGTCGAGCAGCACTAACAGGTCGATGTCGGAATACAGCGAAAGCTCACCCCTGCCGTAGCCACCGACCGCGACCAAAGCCAGACGTGCGCCGAATTCGCCGAGAAATACCTGCCACCGATCGATCAGGAGTGCATCGATGAATTGGGCGCGCTTCTTCAGTAATTCCGCGACCGGACATCCGCAGCGGAAGGATTCGTTCAACTCGCGGTTACAACACTCGACCCGTTCCTTCCACTCCTTGTGACCGGCCGATGCTCCAACCCTTCGTTTATGCGTCAGCAAGCCTTGAGCCGACATCTTTGCGCAGTTCCTCTTGACGCAGCGTGAGAATCTCGACGCCGGAATCGGTGACGAGTACCGTGTGTTCCCACTGTGCCGAAAGACTGTGATCTTTAGTGACGGCAGTCCAACCGTCCGGCAGAATCTTCACCTGACGTTTGCCCTGATTGATCATGGGCTCGATGGTAAAAATCATCCCGGGTTTCATCACGGTATCGACACTGGCGTCATGATAATGCAGCACTTGCGGCTCTTCGTGAAACGCACGGCCGATGCCATGACCGCAAAATTCACGCACCACCGAATAACCCAGCGCTTCGGCATGCCGCTGAATCGCCTTGCCGATTCCGTTCAGCGGACGACCCGGGCCCACCTCGGCAATCCCCAGGTACATCGCCTCCTGGGTGGCCGCCACCAACCGGCGCGCGCGGATCGGAGGATCGCCGATCAGGAACATCTTGCTGGTGTCGCCGTGGAATCCATCCTTGATCACCGTGATGTCGACGTTGACGATGTCGCCGGCTTTCAGCTTTTTCGGCCCTGGGATGCCGTGGCACACCTGGTGGTTGACGGAAGTGCAGATCGACTTCGGAAAACCACGGTAATTCAAAGGGGCCGGAATCGCACCCTGAACGTTCACGATGTAGTCGTGGCAGATGCGATCCAGTTCCTCGGTGCTGACTCCGGGGCGCACATGCGGTGCAACCATTTCGAGGACCTCTGCCGCCAGACGGCAGGCTGTCCGCATCTTTTCGATTTCGTCCGCAGTCTTGATCGAGATCGCCATGAACGCAAAGGGGAGGGAGCGGACGGAACACCGCAGGCACGGCATCCTGAATTGTTGGTCAGATCGAATTATGGTATAAAGCCGGACTCAATTTAGCAACAACACACACTGTCCGACACGCGCGGTGGGGTGCCGATGTGGAAACATCGGTCACCGCGCGGGGACTGTGGAGGCGTAACCCTTCGTCGAACCGCGCCAAGCGCGGCTCGACGTTCTATTTTGTGGAGAATGACATGACGACTGTGACAATGCGTCAGATGCTGGAAGCCGGCGTGCATTTCGGCCATCAAACGCGTTACTGGAATCCCCGAATGGCCCCTTTCATCTTTGGGGCGCGCAGCAACATTCACATCATCAACCTCGAAAAGACGCTGCCGCTGTTCACGGAAGCGATGCGTTACCTGGAACAGGTGGCAGCCAACCGGGGCAAAGTTCTGTTCGTCGGCACCAAGCGAACCACTCGAAAAGTCATCGAGGAAGAGGCGCTGCGCTGCGGCATGCCTTACGTGAATTACCGCTGGCTGGGCGGGATGCTGACGAATTTCCGAACCATCAAACAGTCGATCACGCGAATGAAGGAACTGGACGGCATGCGAACCGACGGCCGTCTGCAGCGCTTCAGCAAGAAGGAGGCGCTCGGCATGTTGCGGGAACTTGAAAAGCTGGAACATAACCTCGGCGGTATTCGTAACATGGACCGGTTGCCGGACGTGATGTTCGTGATGGATGTCGGCTACGAAAAGAATGCGGTCGCAGAAGCGGAAAAGCTGGGTATTCCCGTCGTCGGCATCGTCGATACCAATAACAGTCCCGCCGGCATCGATTATGTCATTCCGGGGAACGATGATTCCATCCGAGCCGTTCAGCTCTACGCACAGAGCGCGGCGACTGCGATCCTGCAGGGTAAGGCCAGCGGGCTGGTTGACCTCGCCGAGAGCGAGGATGAATTTGTCGAGATGGAACCGGAACGCGAAACACCGGCCGGTCCTGTCGCTGAGGACACCTTCGCCGACGCCGGGGAGTAGCGGATCCCGCGGCTTCCGCCAAGGTTCATTGGGGCAGCCGTCGAGCCGCGGAATGTGCTGCCTCCGCCCCGGGGGCTTTTTTTTGGCGCCCCGGGTTCACTGAAGTTCAAGAGTTACGAGGTTTGATTGATGAGTATTACTGCGGCGATGGTGAAGGAACTTCGCGAGCGCACCGGTTCCGGGATGATGGAATGCAAGAAGGCGCTGGCGGAAGTCGGCGGCGATCTGGAAGCAGCCGTGGCCTTGATGCGGAAGGCCGGGTTGGCAAAAGCTGACAAGAAATCCGGGAGAACGGCCGCCGAGGGTATCGTCCGTGTGTGCGTCAGCGATGACGGCAAGCGTGCCGCCATCGTCGAAGTCAACTGCGAGACCGATTTCGTGGCCAAAGGCGATGATTTTGCGGGTTTTTGCGACGCCGTCGCGAACACCGTGCTGAACGCCGAGGTCGCCGATGTCGACGCACTGTTGGCGATGCCGCTTGCCGGCCATGACGGTACCGTTGAGCAGGTCCGACGTGAACTGATCGCCAAGATCGGTGAAAACATCGCGGTGCGCCGCTTTCAGAGATTTGTCAGCGACAATGCCGCCTTTGCCAGCTATCTGCATGGCAACCGGATCGGTGTACTGGTCGAGTTCTGCGGCGAATCGGATCTCGGCAAGGATGTCG
>JALORT010000270.1 GCA_025458755.1 Methylotetracoccus sp. | reverse complement strand
AGGGCGTGGCTCGCCGTCGTCGCACGTTCGTTGGCACCCAGCAGCACCGCCTGGATCGGGGTTTCGGACTCCGTCAAACGCAGGCCCAGTTGTCGGGCTCCCGCTCGAAAACGCGCGACCAGGCTCCGCAGTCGATCGCGCCTCCAGGTTTCCGTCTTGACCAGACGCAGCGCCGCACGCGTCGCCTCGGCCACCGCCGGCGGCATAGCCGTCGTGAAGATGTAGGTACGCGCCGTCTGCAGCAGAAACTCGATCAAATCGTGCCGGCCGGCGACAAACGCGCCGAACGTGCCGAACGCCTTACCCAAGGTGCCGACCAGCACCGGGACGTCGTCTCCGGTCAAACCCAGATGTTCCAACGTACCGCCGCCGGTCGGGCCCAGCACACCGAGGCCGTGCGCATCATCGATCATCAAGCCGGCGCCGTGGTCGCGCGCCGCCGCCGCCAGTGCAGGGACCGGCGCGATATCGCCGTCCATGCTAAACACCCCGTCGCTGACCACCCACTTCCCGCCGCGGACACCGGATAGCATCGCCCGCAACTGGCCGGTATCCGCGTGGCGATAACGCTTCAGCCGCGCCCCCGACACCAAAGCACCGTCGAGCAGCGACGCATGGTTGAGACGATCCTCGAACACCCATCCACCTCGCCCCGCCAACGCGGAGATCGCCCCCATATTGGCCATGTAGCCGGTCGAAAACAGCAGGGCGCGCTCGCGGCCGGTGAACTCGGCCAGTTCGTCCTCCAGGGCATGGTGAGCCGCCGTATGACCGCACACCAGATGGGATGCCCCGGCACCGACGCCGAAGCGCTCGGCCCCGCTGACGAACGCCCTGAGGATCTCCGGGTGATTGGCCAAGCCGAGGTAATCGTTACTGCAAAAGCTCACGACCCGTTGGCCGTCACCGCTGACATGGACGCCTTGGGGGGTCGTCAGGACGCGCCTTTGCCGGTACAGTCCATGGTCTTGAAGACGTTCCAGCGCCGCGGCGAAATCGAAGTCCATGAACTCAGTGACCGGAGCCCGCCATTCGCAGGCCCAACCGCGCAAACAGGGCGCGGTCTCGAACAGCCCGCGGATTCTCCGTAGTCAACAGCTTTTCGCCGTAAAAGATTGAATTCGCGCCCGCAACAAAACACAGCGCTTGCATCTCGTCGCTCATCTCGGCTCTGCCGGCCGACAGGCGGACGCGCGACGCCGGCATCAAAACGCGCGCGACCGCGATGGTGCGAACGAACGCCAGCGGATCGAGCTTCGCGGTCCCGGCCAGCGGGGTGCCTTCCACCTGAACCAGCAGGTTGATCGGCACACTCTCCGGGTGCTGCGGCAGGTTGGCCAGCTCCATCAGCAGCGCCGCGCGGTCCCGCTCGGTTTCGCCCATGCCGAGGATGCCGCCGCAACAGACATGGATGCCCGCCTCACGCACCCGCTGCAGGGTGTCGAGGCGATCTTGATAGGTCCGCGTAGTGATGATTTCAGGGTAATACTCTTCGGAGGTATCCAGATTGTGGTTGTAATAATCAAGGCCCGCCTCTTTCAAACGGCGGGTCTGCTCCTCGCTGAGCATGCCGAGCGTCACACAGGTTTCCAAACCCAAGTCCTTCACGCCCTGGATCATCGCCGCGACCTCGTCCAGATCCCGGTCTCTCGGGCTGCGCCACGCGGCGCCCATGCAGAAGCGCGTCGCACCCTCGGCTTTCGCCTGCCGCGCCGCCTGCAGCACGTCCTCCAGCGGGAGCAGATTCTCGCGCGGGAGCCCGGTATCGTGATGCGCGCTCTGCGGACAATAGGCACAATCTTCCGCACAGGCGCCGGTCTTGATGCTGAGCAGGCTGCTGACCTGAACTTCGTTCGGATCGAAATGGCGTCGGTGGCTCTGCTGAGCCATGAACAGCAGGTCGCTGAACGGCAGGCTGAAAAGCGCCTGAACCTCATCGAGCTGCCAGTCGTGGCGCACTCCATAGGCGCGTCGATCGAGCGCACCGGTCCTAACGGCATCCATCGGCATGGGCGATTCTCCTAAGTCAAGGGATAACGTAAACGAGGCCGCAGCCCGTTTACTCGTGATGCACGAAATCGTGAACGGTTGGCGCAGAATTATACAGGCTTGGCTCTATCCGCCCACCTGTGTGCTGTGCGGCGACCCCGGCAGCGAGGATCGCGATCTCTGCTCACCCTGCAGCGCAGCCCTGCCGGTCAGACGGCGCGGCTGCTCGCGGTGCGGCGCGAACCTGTCGGTGGAACGCGATGTAGTCTGCGGACGGTGCCAGCAACATCCACCGTTCTTCGACGCCACCTTCGCCCTCTTCGATTACGAAGAACCCGTTCGCCATTTGATTCGGGGATTGAAATTCCACCGGCGCTACGCCTACGGGCGTCTGCTGGGCGGGCTGCTGGCGGAGCACATGGCATCGCACCCAGAACACCGGCCGGAGTTGATCATTCCGGTGCCGTTGCATCCCGTCCGTTACCGCGAACGCGGCTTCAATCAGACGGCCGAAATCGCGCGCGAACTGTGGCGGCAGCTCGGGATTCCGGTCGACGCTGAAACGGTTTGCCGGGTTCGATCCACAACAGCTCAGGCCGGCTTGTCCGCGGATGAAAGAAGGACCAACATCCGTCATGCCTTTCGGCTGGTCAGGCCATGCCCGCAGCGACACGTGGCCCTGCTGGACGATGTGGTGACGACCGGCGCCACCGTGAACGAATTGGCCAAGCTGTTGAAAAACAGCGGCGTCGAGCGTGTCGATGTCTGGTGCTGTGCGCGCGCCGACCGCTCGTCGCCTGGCGGCTGACGAGCGGCCGGCGAGGTCTCAAGGGGACGAGGCCGGGGCGCGGGTTCCGGTCGGGGCCTCAAGGCGTCGTCGAGTATTCATCCTGATCCACTTTGGGCACCACGTTCGGATTGTAGAGACCGCGCGACTTGTACAGCGATTTCAGCGAACCGCGGTACTCGTTGGTGATGGAAATCGATTTGCTGCGATCTTCGACCACGCGCGGCGTCAGCAGCACGACCAATTCGGTCCGCTTCATTTCTCGCGCATAAGTACCGAACAGCGGGCCGATGATCGGCACGGTGCTGAGCCAGGGAATCCCGTTGACGCTCTGCGAACGCTGGTCGCGGATCAAACCGCCGAGCGCGATCGTGTCGTGATCTTTGACCACGACCGTCGTCTTGATCTGCCGCTGCTGGATCGTCGGCGAGTCGAGATTGGAGGTTTCGGTCTTGGTCGGTTGGCTCACCTGTTGCGACACATCCAGCGTGACCAGGCCGCCGGCATTGACTCGCGGTCTAACGCTCAAAATCACACCGGTGTCCCGGTATTGAATGGAGTTGACGGCCCCCAAGCCCGCCCCAAGCGCCGACGTCACTTGACCTGTCGTGATCGGCACCTGATCACCGACATTGATCTGGCCTTCCTGGTTGTTCAGCACCATCAGCGACGGCGAGGACAGCACATTGACCTTGTTTTGCCGCGCCAAGGCCTGCAGCAGCACTTTGACTTGATTGGACGAAAAGATGTACGCGAATCCAGCGGCGGGAAACGCCGTTGTCGAGAGCTGCTCGGCCAGATTGGTGCCGGCGCCCAACGCCGCATAGCTCGGGTTGCTCCTGATGAACCACTGCAGACCGTACTGCAGGGCCCCGTCCAGCGAGATTTCGGCGATCGTCGCATCGATCAGCACCTGCCGCGGCATCACATCGAGCTCCTTGATCACCTCCTCGATCTGCTTGTACTCCTGGGCTTTCGCCACGATGATCAGCGAGTTGGTCGATGCATCGGCGACCACGCGCGTGGTGCCGCCGAGTTGGGCGGCGACCGAACCGGTGGTCTGCCGCGCCGCACCCCCGGCGCCCATTGTTCCACCCAGCGCGCCGCCTCGCCCGCCGACGCCGGTTCCAAATCCGGATGTTCCGCTGCCCATACCGCCGCCGGTGCCGGTTCCGAATCCACTCGTGCCGGTTCCGAATCCACTCGTGCCGGTCCCTCCTCCGGTCCCGAACGAAGAGCCGCCGGCAGTACTGCTGGTGCCAAAGCCACTGCCACCCGTTCCCGTCGAACCCAGCCCGCCGGAAGATCCGCCGAACCCCGTCGAACCGGTTCCGAAGGTGGAGGCGGAACCCCCGAGTGCGCCAAAGCCGCCGCCGTAGGTTCCGCCGATTTGCGTCCCGCCGAAACC
>JALORT010000269.1 GCA_025458755.1 Methylotetracoccus sp. | reverse complement strand
GCCAACGCAGCATAGCTATACGCGCGGGACCTGGTGTAGTGGTGGCGCCCGAGAGTGAAATGAAAATGGCGTCTGATATCCAGCGCGAGATCTGCGCTGTCGTTTCCCAGCACGGGTAATTCGCTCAACCACGGATTGGGTTGAACCTGTTGGCGCGGGCTCATGCGGTGCTTGGGGTCCTCTTGATGGCAACACGGGCACCGGCGTGGATCGCGCGGAGACCCTGGTCGGCGGGCCGGTAAGAACTCACTCGCCGAGGACTGCGCGGCTGGAGCAAGCCGCAGCGACGTGGCCCCGTTCCTGGGGCGGAGCGCTAACGCCCCGCCGATCGTGCTCAGATCGCTCAGGCGGCATGACCTGTCGCGTTGAATCCCGCTGGCGTTGCGGGCAGTCCATGCGGCCATTTTACCGCAGAAGGCCGCCCTTGGCGCTGCCGAGCCGACGCACCGGAAGCGCCGGCATGGTCCGGAACGAGGGAAGGGTGCCAGCGCCTGCGGAGCCCCGTTGCCCGGTTCCTTCATGACCTTCCAGCGGGCATGCCGATCTCTTCATTACGCACAATGCATGCCTCGGTTTACCCGCGTGGCATCCGCCGAGTCGTGCTCCAGGCCGCCGGGAGAGCCGGTACCATTGCGCCGTCTATCGAACGCGGCTTGATGGCGGATCGTCACAGCGCGCCGCCTGGCCGCATCCCACGGACCCTTGGCTCTGCGAAGGGATGTGTGCCGGGTGTTCGGTCGCTCCTTGACCACGGACCGATGCCGGCCTCGGCAGTTGCCCCGGGAGCCGCCTGTTGACTGGAGCACAGAGGCCATCAGCAGCAACTGCGGCTGCCGCAACAGCAGGATTCAGCGAGGCCCGCAGACACCGCCGGCCAGTGTGGCCTTGTGGTCATCGAAGTTTGCAGATGGTGCCTCTTTACGCGCACTTAAAGTAATGCTCGTTTAATTGCCGCGTTGGAGAAACTGGATCAGCGGTACTACGAAGATCAGCCGTAAGTGGGCGAGGCTGAAGCGCAGGGCGCGGGACGGGGCATACCGAACTACACAAAAATTACAGAACCAACAATCGGGGAGTTGCTGAGATCGTGTGACTCTTTCTTTGAAATGGCGCCCCGGATACGATTCGAACGTACGACCTTCCCCTTAGGAGGGGGACGCTCTATCCGACTGAGCTACCGGGGCGTTTGATTTTTAGAGGGTTCTTCGTTTCTGAGATGGGTCAGTGACGAATTTACCCGTCATCGGCGACCTCTGTGAAACAAAGGGTTGGAGCATGTTACGCTGAAGCACCGCTTCGGAAGACCATCGGAAGTGCATTAACGGCGGCCTTCAGATTTTCAGGTGCCAGATGCGAGTACCTTCTCGGTAGCCCGAATGCATGCATACCGAAGAATATCACGAACCTGATACGGTGGCACTCCCGCCATGATCAGCCGGCGTGGCCCGGATGGAATGTAATGGAATCTGGGAGGATTGGGGCACCCGACATTTCCCATTCCTCCGGGCTGCATGCGGGCTACGGGCGCGGCGGGATTGCTGCCAGAGGTGGCGATAGACCCCGCCAGCGTTTGAGGTTGTGGAACAAGGGTTCAATCCCCCAGCGACGGGCGCAGAGACGCACGATGGTTTCGGTGGCCAGCAGCAAACGCGGTTGGGACCAGGTGTTGTGGTCCAGATTGAAGAACTCGCACCACACGGCACATACGGGCGTGGCCTTGAGGAAGCGCGCCAAACCCGGAGCCTCGGCGCAAGTCGACTTGATTGCAAATCGCCGACTCAGTCCTTGCCCCGGTCCCAAGCCGCAGAGCTTTTACCGAATGCGACATGCGACACATCAGTCCGGAGGCTGGTCCTCGAGGTCCAGCCGCCGGGCGCTGAGTACGTTGTGCACCTCGCAAATCTTGTCCAATGCGACGCTCAGTTGTCCGAGGTTAGCGATCTCCAGCGTGATGTGCATCACCACCGATTGATCCTCCGGATGAGTGGCGGTGTCGGTGCGCTGGATATTGATGTGCTCCTGAGCCAGGACCTGGTAGACGTCTTTCAGTAATCCCTTGCGGTCGATCGCATGGACTTCGATCCGCATCGGATAGACCGCGGGCTCACTGCCCCAAGCGACATCGATCAGGCGCAATTGCTTCCAATGCGGCAGGTTCAGCACGTTGGGGCAATCCTGGCGGTGGATCGCGACGCTGTGTCCGACCGTGACGTAGCCGATGATCGGCTCTCCGGGTTCGGGGGTGCAGCACCGTGCGATGTGCGTGAGCAGGTTGCGGATGCCTTGCACCGTGATTTCGCCGGCGGCTTTCGGCGTGGTGACGCGTCGCGGTACCTGCGCGGCAGCTTTCCCCGGAATTTCCGGAACTTTCAGCGCCGTCGCCACCTGAGTCGGGCTGATGTCGCCGCGGCCGATGGCCAGCAGGACTTCGTCAGCACGCGCGAGATGGAAATGTCGCGCCAGTTCGTCCATGTCCGTATCCCGTAGGCCCAGCTTGTGCCGCTCGCGGTCGAGGATCGACTTGCCGACGCGGAAGTGTTTGTCGTGGTCCTGCTGTCGGAACCACGAGCGGATCTTGTTACGGGCATGAGCCGTCTTGATATAGCCGAGGTGGGTGTCCAGCCAGCCGAGACTGGGTCCGCCCTGCTTGGCGGTCAGGATTTCAACCTTTTCCCCGGATTTCAGCGTATAGGTCAGAGGCACGATGCGGCCGTCGACCTTGGCGCCGCGGCAGCGATGGCCGACCTCGGTATGGATGGCGTAGGCGAAATCCAGCGGCGTCGCGCCTTTCTTCAGCCGGATGACCTGGCCCTTGGGAGTGAGCGCAAAGACCTGATCGGCAAATGCGTCCGACCGAAAGTCCTCGAGCAAAGATTGATCGTCTTCATCGCTCTCGAGCAGACGGCGTAACGAGGTAATGCTGCGTTCGAACGCAGCGTCGCGTCCGCCGCCTTCCTTGTAACGCCAGTGAGCCGCGACACCGTATTCCGCAAATTCGTGCATTTGCGGCGTGCGGACCTGGATCTCCACCGGCCGGTCGTTCGGGCCGACCACCACGGTGTGCAAGGACTGGTACCCGTTATCCTTGGGGTTGGCGATGTAGTCGTCGAACTCCTTCGGGATGTGTCGCCAGTGGTTGTGCACCAGCCCGATCACCAGGTAACACGTCGGGAGTTCGTCGACGATCACGCGAACGGCGTGGAGATCGTAAAGTTCCTCAAGCGGTGTTTCCTTGCGTCGCATCTTCTTCCAGATGCTGTAAATATGTTTTGGACGGCCGGACACGCGTGCTTTGATGTGGTTGGCCCTCAGCTCGGTCTCCAGCAGTTCGATGAAATTGCGGACGTAGCGTTCCCGCTCTGCGCGGTTGGTGGCCAGAGATTTCGCGAGTGTGCGGTAATCGTCTGGATGGAGATAGCGGAATGACAGGTCTTCCATCTCCCATTTCAGCTGACCGATACCGAGCCGGTTGGCTAGCGGGCAGAAGATATCCAGAGTTTCCCGCGCAATGTTGGCGCGCGTGTCGCTGTCCTGATCCCGCATAATGCGGAGGCGCTGCAGCCGGTATGCCAGTTTGATCAGTACCGCACGCACGTCGTTGACGACCGCGAGCAGCATGCGCCGAATCAGTTCGGCTTGTTCCGGCTGTTTCATCTGTTCGGGCGAGAATTCGCCGAACGTATTCAGCCAGTTGACCTTTTCGACCAGGTCCGAGACCGGTTCACCGAACTGCTGGCGTAGGCTGGCCGGCTCGAGGGTTTCGCGGAGATAAGGGTCGCTCAGCAGTGCCGCTTCCACCGTGATGGCATCGACTTTCAACGCCAGCAGAATATGCGCGGCATCCAGGCCGCGCGGGCGGAAGAGTTTGTCTTCGTCGCGCGCGCGGAGAGCCAGATTCAGCGCCTCATCAAGACGCGCAAAATCCTGGCGCTGTAGTCCCGAATGGAACAGGCGCCGCAGTTCCTCGGGAGATTTGCCAGCGACATCAGACTGGTACAACGAATGCTTCATTGAGATGGCAAGGTCGAACAGCCGTATTGGCGAAAGGGCGGTCGGAGAGCCATTCTCTCGTCCGCTGGGTTCCGAAACGTGACGGTCCGCGCCTGCGCGGCGCTATGGGTCTAGACACAATTTATGAGCCAATCTCTTGAGAGTTCTCATGATTCGGTAGGCGTCCACGGCGTTCCCAGCGGGCTTGT
>JALORT010000268.1 GCA_025458755.1 Methylotetracoccus sp. | reverse complement strand
ATCGCCAACCGCGCCGACGACGCTTCGTTCGAGCGGATCATCAACACCCCGGTGAGAGGCATCGGCGTCAAAACGATGGATTTGATTCGCGATACCGCGCGCGCCGAGCGCTGTTCCCTGTGGGTAGCGGCGGAGCGACTCTGTTTGCACGCGGAGCTTCCCGCGCGCGCACGCAATCCGCTGTCCGTTTTCCTCGGCCTGATCCACAGGCTCAGCGAGGATACTGCCGAATTGGCTCTGTGGGAGCAGGTGCAGCGCGTCATTGCCCGCAGCGGACTGCTGGATCACTACCGTAAAGAGAAAGGGGAGCAAGCGGAGGCGCGGCTGGAAAACCTCGACGAACTCGTCAACGCCGCGCGGCAGTTTGACTACGAACCCGAGAACGAGGAGATGAGCAGGCTGGATCATTTCCTCGCCCATGCCGCGCTTGAATCCGGAGACAGTCAAGGCGACGACTTCCAGGACTGCGTGCAACTGATGACGCTGCACTCGGCCAAAGGGCTCGAATTCGACCTGGTTTTCATGGTGGGGCTGGAAGAAGGGTTATTTCCCAGCCTGCAGTCGATGGAGGACCCGGGCCGCTTGGAAGAAGAACGGCGTTTGTGCTACGTGGGCATCACACGAGCCCGCAAGAAACTGTATCTGACGCACGCCGAATGTCGACGGCTGTACGGGAAGGAGAATTATCCGCGTCCATCCCGATTCGTGCGTGAAATTCCCGCGGATTGCTTGGAAGAGATCCGCGTGCGGGGAACGGTGAGCCGCCCGGTCCTCCATTCGTCGGCGCCGCATTCGACACGACCCGCCGACTTTGGCCTCCGGCTAGGTCAGCGCGTGCAGCACGCCAAATTCGGAGAAGGCGTGATCCTACAACAAGAAGGGGACGGAGCGCAGGCGAGAGTTCAGGTCAACTTCGCCGACGCGGGCTCGAAATGGCTGATGTTGGCTTACGCCAACCTTAAACCTCTCTAATCGCCTCACCTGTCCGGTAAAAGGTCCGGCGGTGTGTGCATTGCGGAAGCGCATTGGAAAGCCGGCGCGGCGGAGACACTCCCGCTGGTCGGGAGGAACACCGCCGCGCCATTCGAGAGCGCTCGGGGCTTACGGCATTTCCTGCAGTTCGCCGGCCGGGATCGCACCGTCCGAACGCCCCTTCAGGAAGGCGTACAGTCCGTCGATACCATCGGCGACCGCCTTGTTATCTTTGAACGCGGGCATCGCGTTGCGGCCATTCAGGACCACTTCGGTGAATGCCGTCTTGTCCAGGTTCTTGAGGCTGTTCAGCAGGTTGGGAAACGCTGCCGCGCCTTCCCCGCTGGGGCCGTGACAGGTCTCGCAGCGCTGACGCTTGTAAATTTTCCAGCCGCCGAAGGTGGCCTTATCCACCTTGTTGCCGTCGACCTGGTAGGGCGTCTCGGCCTGCGCGGCTGGTTGGATCAGCAGGGCCGCCGCGAAAGAACCCAACAACGCAAAAGTCTTGATTGGTTTGATGTTCATGATTTTCCGCTTCTGTTGTTCTTGGCACATGCGACCGATGAGTCTTGAATTCCGGGACCTCGCCGTCGCTTCGCGCGAATTGTAACAACCGGATACCTTGACAAGCAAAAAAAGCGGCGTGCGAGCGCTTCACGTCATCAGAGACGCCGGAGTGTTCGTTGCGTTGAGAGGCCCAGTTCGGGACCAAACCCCGTGACCGTCCCACAAAGCCGTACTCATCAGGGGACCGACCGGTAGATGTCGTTATAGGAGACATAAAGGGAGCCGAACAGCATCGGTATCCACAGGAGTAAACCCAACCCAAACGGGACCAGCGCAATGAACAGAAGAAGCAAGAGAGCGATGCCGTAGATCAGGAACGGCCAGACGTTTCGGAGGCACCCGATGAAACTCGCTCTAAGCGCATCCCAGGCGTCAACATCGTCGAACATCACGAGCGCGGGCGCAAACCATCCTGCCATCGCCACCGGCACTGAAAGCAGCAGCCCCAGGGTCAATAGAAAAAGCACACCGAGCGTCGCGCGGTCGGTCAGCTGCGGCATGCCGTCGGCCCAGTCCGCCGAGTCCATCATTGCCGAACCAAGCACGCCGGTTCCGAACACCGCCGCCGCGAGAACCAGGACCACGCCGATGGAGGCGAGACCAAGCAGCAGACCGACCATCATCAGAGGTTTCGTCTTTTCGCTAAAGCCTGCGAACAAATGCTCGATCCGCAGTTCGTGGCCGCGATCGAGGTCACGACAGCCTTGCAGCAGGCCCGCCACGAGTACCGGCTGCAGCAAGGTTGCGGCAATCGAACCGAACAACGGAACCATGGACAACAGCGAAAGAACTGCGAGGAACAGTAGGCTGACGACCATCCACAGCAGAGGCGCCGCGCGAAACAGCGCAAAACCCTCGGTCACCCAGGACAGACCCCGGCCCTCGACAACGCGTTGAATCAGCATCGCATTCGCTCCTGATGACTAAGCGAAAAACAGTATCCCCGGAGGGTTCAAACCAGCGCCGACCGGTCCGAGCCGGACATTCGCGTCAGGTCGTCGCCGCCAAGCGTAGGCAAGCGACGGGAACCGCACAAGCACCGTGATGTTCGACTTTCTCGACGGGCGTAGCCCCCCGCAATCGGTGTATCATTTGCCATGACCGTGACTCCCGCTACCAAAACTTACACCCTGTCTGCCGGTATCGTCCCCGTCCGCCGGTTCCCTGGCGGGCCGCGCTATCTGATCCTGCGGGCTTTCAACTATTGGGATTTCCCGAAGGGCGTAGTGGAACCGGGCGAAGAACCATTCGCGGCGGCGCGGCGCGAGGTGTTCGAGGAAACGGGCCTGACCGAGTTGGTGTTTCACTGGGGCAAAGGCTATCAGGAAACTCCACCCTACGGCATCGGTAAGATCGCCCGCTACTACCTGGCCGAGTCGCCGAGGGGCGAGGTATACCTGCCGCTGAACCCGCTGCTGGGTCGCGCAGAACATGAGGAATTCCGCTGGGTTGGCTTCACGGAGGCGCAACCTCTTCTGGTCGCCCGACTGAAAACCATACTCAACTGGGCCGACTGGTTGGTGCAGCGGGGCTTCGCAGACGATTAGGCCCGCCCCCATGCGATCCAGTGACGATCGCTCACCGTTGTCACGTCTATCCCCTCAAGACCGGCTTCACGAATCTGCTGCTCGACTTCATGCGGTCGGTAAGCGGCGCAGAGGGAATTGAAAAAATCCCGGCGCAGAATCTCGGCCTCCCCCGCCGCGTGCAGTGCCACCAATTCGGCCGCCCGCTCCGACGTCGCCGGGCGGAGTAAGTCCATGACCAGGATGGGCGCGCCCGGTGCCGCGAAACGCCTGATCACCGACCACAGGGTCAGCGGATCTTGCAGATGGTGCAGCAGAGAGTTGGAAATCACCGCGCCATAACGCGGCTCGGGGAGTTGATCGACCGGCAGATAGCGGCAGAACAACTCGACACGACAGTTCAAACCCTCCCACTCCAGCATTTCGCGTCCCAAGCGGAGCATGGCTTCCGCCCCGTCGACCCCGTGGATCGGCTGATCATCGAAAACTCTTGCGAAACGACGCGTGACATCGGCAGTCCCGCAACCGAGATCCAGAACCGGTCCCGCCCAGCTTCCCGCCTCGAATAACTGCCGAAACAAGGTGACGAAATGCTCGTGCGCCTCGGTGAAATCGGCCCGGTGGTAGGCCTCGGCCTGCGCCGGATCATCCATTAAATCGGGTTCGGGAATTCTGTCCATGATGCTTGATCGCTCGCAAAGGTATCTGCATCGTCTCTGCGGAACAAACCGCCGTGAGGGGATGCACAGCGAAAGGCGGGTCAGATGGAAATTCTGTTAGGTTCGTCGAAAAACGGCAAACCGATGCCTTCTCGACTATACCTTTGTTGAAGAAGCTTGTCAGACTAAACGCAGTGTGGGCTCGAATTTGTCTGGCCTCATCGTTCGCCCAGAAGCTTGCTTGGCAGCAACCTTCGAGGCTGGGGCATTCCACGCATTGGCTCCCTTATCAAAGCAGAGTCATGTTTCCTCTCGGTCCGCGTCCTCAACGCGCCATTGTGATACGGTTACAACCAAATTTTGCAGCCCTAGGGAACCTTGGGGGCGTTTCATCGTGAATTTTGAGTCACCCTTTAGCCGGCCCTGGTCAATAGGACGAGTGTGCTACTCGCGCCCGTTCACGATTCTCGTCTTTCC
>JALORT010000012.1 GCA_025458755.1 Methylotetracoccus sp. | reverse complement strand
TGATGTTCAGGCTCCCACGCTCGCTTGCACCCACCGCTGAAACTCTCTTCAGGGCAGCCAGGCCGTTTACGCCACGCAACGTCCCGGTTGGTGACCCAACCCAGGCTGTGGTATCACTACGCATCCAACACGAGCAACTGATGCGGCTGGACAATCACTAGCAAGATTGCAGCCTTGTCGGCTGTTCCCACTTCCCCTTGCACCCCGGCTGTCTGGCGACTCCCTGTGCCTTTGGCCGTGCGCGTAGTGGGCGTTGTTGCCACGCGTCCCGCATTCAGCGACACTGGCACTGAAACTTGGTCGCATGGCGGCAACTCTTCCGCCCGAGGTTGAGTTCGCGGACGTCATGACCCATCACGCATACCGATGGATTCTCCGAGGAGTACGTCTTGTCGACCTATCGATTTCTTCCCGGTCTGATCATCGTTCAGTCAGCGACCGCAGCCTTGGTGTTTGCTGCGGCCAGCGACTCCATGCGGCTGCATTGGGGGTTCGTCGCAGCCGCCGCGTTATTGCTGACGCTGATCGCCGGATTTTGGTTCGCATCCATCGCCGAGCACGGCCGAAAGGACAGCCTGGCCGCAGCGAAAGAGCAGTTCGCCAGAGAACGTGAGCGACTGGTCGTTGCTGCGGAGGCGGCAAAGCGCACAATCGTGGAGGAAAGCCACCGCACCATCCTCAGGGAAACGAATCGCGCTCACGCCCGAGCGAATTTCAAACTGGGTGCCACAGTCGTCGGGATGATCGGTATCGCCGGCGTGCTGCTTTATATTCAACTGTTCACGCTGGCTTTGGTGACCCTCACCACAGCCGGCGGGGCACTGGCCGGATACGTTGCGCGCGCTCGCCAGGATGCACGGGCGCTCACCATGCGGAAACTACCAGAGAGTTTGCTGCCGGCAAGCTCCACCGTCGAACAGACCGACAGCCAGAAGGGTTCGGTGCGCTTGGCGCTGGACCGCAACCGATCGAACGCGTGAGCGACTTTGTCTCAACCGGCGATGGGCGTTCGGCCCTGCCCACCGCCTTCGGATGCTCGCCTGCTGCTACTTCGGTGTCGAAACCTTGATGGAGACGGCTTCGGTTAACCGCGCGACCACCATATCGCCTTGCTTCACTTCGTTGAACCGTGTGACTTCCGGACCCGCTTTGACTTTCATGACTTTGCCCTCGGCCCCTCTCAACGTCACTTCTCGGGTTTTGTAATCGATCGCCTCCACGATCGCCGTGACCTCCACCGTTTCGACCGCCACCATGCCGGGCTTGCTCCCCAAGGGAGCCCGCTCCATCGCCTGGGATCTATTGGCCGCCGGGGTGCCTTGAGGCGCCGTCACAAACAGCTCAACCGTGTTCAGGAATTCCGCGGTCACGTCATCGCCGACCCGGATCTGCGGAAAGTTCCTGACCTCGGGCCCGCATTTGACTTTGACTTCCTTGCCATCCGGATATTGCAAGGTGACGATGCGGTTCTTCTTGTCAACCGCCTTGACGGTCGCGGTGACGACGACGAGTTCACCTTCGGCCCGGCCCGGCCGGTCGGCGGCCACATCGACCGCCTGCTTCGCTGCTGTTGCCGACGCTGCAACCGGAGCACTGGAAGCGGCCTGCGGCGCGACGGTCGCGGTTTTGCCGCCGGCGCAACCGATCAGCGCCGAACCCGCGATCAATACGGCGGCGCTGCCGCACAGCGCGGGTCGAATCAATTTGTCCATGTCTTTCTCCTGGAATTCAGATATCACTCTCAAACGACTCTACGCAGGAAGCCGCGTGGCGGCTCCCTGCTCCATCCTGACTTCGATGATCCATCTCACACGGCACCTCTTGACCAGCCACTCCGCGAGCCGACGAACCGCCACGGAGTGTAACCTTCGCCCCCGACCTTGCCAACTCGGGATTCCCGCACGGCCCTCCGCCACTCGTCGCTGGGTTGGAGCCGAACCGGGCCCCCAGCGGCGGCGTTGATCGGAGGACGCCTCCGGCGAGCCCTGGACCCGTTCTTCGCGGCGCATTCCGGCAGGCGGTGCGGCGGGAGTCTTGGGCCGTTTGCCCATGCTGCTGAACCGAACCGTTTCTCCGACGACCGAGAGGCGAAACGCTCTTGCACTCACTGGTACATCGCCGCAAGTCGTTCCGGCGTGGCACCCATGTAGTACAGCCAGCGCAGCCGCCACATCAGCAGAACAGTGCGCCACACACCCCGCGTCTCCCAACGGCGACCGGAGGTGACCACCCGATCGTGAATACACAGCGGCGGTCCGAGTCGGCGTAGACGTTTCGACAGTTCGATATCTTCCATTAACGGCTGGTCGCGAAAGCCGCCGAGCGCTTCGAACAAAATGCGACGAACGAAGATCGCCTGATCCCCGGTTGCGATGCCGGTCAATCGCGAGCGGTAGTTCATGAACCAGGCAACCACCGTCAGGATCGGGTACGACCCCTCGATCACGACGTCGAAGCGGCCCCAACCACAGCCGCTGTCGGCGAGGCCTTGAAGCAGCACGGCATCGGCCCGGTCCGGCAACACGGTATCGGCGTGCAGGAAAAGCAGCACGTCGCCGGTAGCCCGCGCGGCCCCGAGGTTCATTTGTCGCGCGCGGCCACGGGGGCCCACGATCACATCATCGGCCAGACAGCGCGCCCGTTCTGCGGTGCCGTCGGCACTGCACCCGTCGATAACGAGGACCTGATGTCCCCGTCGGCGTAAAGCTTGCAGAGCAGCCAGGCTCGATGTGATCCGGTCCGCTTCGTTCAACACCGGAACGATGATCGACAGCCGCTCAACCGCGGCGCCAGTCATGGTAGCGCTCCACCCAGTCCAACAGCTTCTTGGGGGCATGCTCACGTTTCCACACCCCAGCCACCTGCTTGTTGGCCTCGGTGAGCGTCGGGTAGATGTGAATGGTCCGCAGCAATTTGTTGAGTCCGATGCCGTACTTCATCGCGAGCACGAATTCGGCGATCAGTTCACCCGCTTGTTCACCGACGATGGTCACACCGAGAATCTTATCCCTACCCCGCGGGGTCAGCACTTTAACAAAACCGCGCGCCACGCCGTCGATGATCGCGCGATCCTGATCGTTAATGTCGTAACGGCTGACCTCATACGCGATGCCTTGTTCCCGCGCTTCCGTTTCGCTGAGGCCGACGCGCGCCACTTCCGGGTCCGTGAAGGTCGCCCAAGGCATCACCGAGGAATCGCAGCGCAGGTGCAGAAACGACCCGAACAGCGCGTTGACCGCGGCATACCACGCCTGGTGCCCGGCGCTATGGGTAAACTGAAACGGGCCCGCCGCATCACCGCAGACGTAAATATTGGGGTAACGCGTTTGTAGAAATTCATTGACCTCGACGGTGCGTGTGGTCGTGGTAGGGATGCCCAAGTCTTCCAGTCCGTATCCGGTCGTGTTGGCGACGCGGCCCACCGCCACCAGTACTTCGTCGAATCGAATCGAGGTCTCGGAACCACCGTGTTCGGCAATCAGAATCTTCTCGCCATTTTCCACGAGGACGCGCTGAGCGCGGTGCTCCAGGCGAACATCGATGCCTTCATGGCGGAAGCAGCCGGCGATCATCTCGGAGACATCGGTGTCTTCACGGATCATCAGCCGCGGCAGCATCTCGATCACCGTGACGCGACTTCCGAAACGTGCGAAGCACTGCGCCAACTCACAGCCGATCGGTCCGCCACCCAGAACGAGGAGCCGTCCGGGCAGCACGCGCAGGTTCCAAACAGTGTCCGAGGTCTGGTAGCCGACCTGTTCGAGTCCCGGAATGGGCGGCACGAACGGCCGTGCCCCGGCCGCGATCACAATGTTCCGAGCGGTTAGCGTCCGGCGGCCCTGAGCCGTCTCGACAGCCACGGTCCACGGCGTGAGCATCTTGGCTTCGCCCTGAATCACATCGACGCCCAGTTCCGTGTAACGTCCGATCGAATCGTGCGGCGCCACCGTCCGCACCACCTGTTGAACCCGTTCCATCGCGGTGGCGAAGTCGAAGTCGGCTTGGGCATCCCGGATACCGTAATGCTGCGCCTGTCGGATCTGAGTCAACAATTTGGCGGTGCGGATCAGCGCTTTCGACGGCACGCACCCGCTATGAAGGCAGTCGCCCCCCATCCGGTACTTCTCGATCAACGTCACCTTCGCTTTCACCGCGGCGGCGACATAGGCGCTGACCAAACCGGCGGCACCCGCCCCGATCACGATCAGGTTTCGGTCGAACCGCTCGGGCTTGGTCCATGCGGCATAGACCTTCCGCGCCTCGATCAGGCCTACGACTTTGCGGGCCAGCAGCGGAAACACGCCGAGCAGAGCGAACGCCAGCAGAATGCGGGGCGACATAATTCCCGCCAGCGAATCGATTTGCGCCAACTGTGTTCCCGCATTCACATAGACCAGCGTTCCCGGCAGCATGCCGATTTGGCTGACCCACGCGAACGTCAGCACCGGAATCGCGGTCAAGCCCATCAGGAGATTGATGATGAAGAACGGAAAGACCGGCACCAAGCGCAACGTGAACAGATAAAACACGCCATCGCGGGCCATACCGGCGTCGACTGCTTTCATGCGTTCCCGGAAACGCGTTTGCACGGCCTCGCGAAACAGAAAACGGGCGGCGAGAAAAGCGAGCGTCGCGCCGAGCGTTGAAGCGAACGAAACGATGACCGTCCCCCACAGCAAACCGAAAATCGCCCCGCCGGCGATTGTCAGCACCGCGGCACCGGGCAGAGACAGTGCGGTAACCAGCACGTACAGCGCCGCAAACAGTCCACCTGCCAACAGCGGATGCGCGTCGCGGTAACCCGCCACCGCAGCTTGTTGCGTCTTTAGCGCATCGAGCACGAGGAAACGGTGCAGATCAAACGCGAAGAATGCCCCGATCAAAGCGAGGATGGTGAGGACGAGAAGCAAACGAGAGTGGTTCATGATGATGTCTTGTTTGGATGAGGGCATGCGGCGTCACAGCAACTGCGACACGCGGCTTGGTTCATTCTCTCGCTGCGGATCGCCCCAACGCGAGCGAGATTCCGGCAGCAAAGCGGCCGGATACGCTCCGGAAGGTGATCCAGCACGGCGCGACACCCATGTCTTCTGGTCTGTTCGTCAGTGGCGAGCACGTTACGACCTCCGGGCGGCTCACCGCCCCAAGGCATTATCGCGCGCTACACCTTGCTTGGTCATGAATCGGCTGTAAGATAATTGGGCGTCCTGCGAAAGATGCTGCGGCCGGATCACTTTCAGGCAGCTGCGAGGGCGCACAAGCATTGTTTATCATCGCCTTTTCTCGCGCATTCCCAGGATTCCCAACACATGCATGCGATGGTGCCGCTCTTACTCAACAGTGACTTTCCGCCGCTTCGCCGAGCCAAGCTCGAAGCGGTTCAAGTCAACCTGGGCTATCGCTGCAACCAGTCGTGTTTGCACTGTCATGTCAATGCAGGCCCGACGCGGACCGAGATGATGAGTCCCGAAACGGTCGACCAGGTGATCGCTTTCCTGCAGCGCTCCGCAGTCTCCTGCGTTGATCTCACCGGGGGCGCCCCGGAGATGAATCCGCATTTTCGTTATCTGGTGCAGTCTGCTCGTGCGCTGGGCATCAAGGTCATCGACCGCTGCAACCTCACGATCCTGGAACAACCCGATCATGCGGATCTGGCGGATTTCCTCGCGCATCATCGGGTCGAGATCGTTGCCTCTCTGCCCTGTTATCTTGAAGAAAACGTCGACAGTCAGCGGGGCCGAGGCGTTTTCGAGACCAGCATCGGCGCGTTGAAGCGCTTGAATGCACTGGGTTACGGCAGCGAAGAATCGGGGCTGACGCTCCATCTCGTTTACAACCCGCAGGGGCCGCGCCTACCACCGCCCCAACAACGATTGGAGGCAGAATATAAACAGGAACTTGCGGCGCGTTTCGGCATCGTCTTCAACCGTTTGTATACGCTGACGAATATGCCGATCCAGCGTTTCGGCAGTGCGCTCGTCTCGCAAGGACGTTTCGATCCGTACATGGCGCTGTTGCAACGGGCGCATCATCCCGCCAACCTGCAAACCGTGATGTGCCGCACGCTGATCAGTGTGGACTGGCAGGGGTACGTTTACGACTGCGACTTCAATCAAATGCTGACGCTGCCGCTGGGCGGCCGGCGCATCCAGATCAGCCAAATCGACGCCGCCCATTTGGACTCCGCTCCGATCGCCACCGCTGCGCATTGCTACGGCTGCACCGCCGGTCACGGCAGCAGTTGCGGCGGGGCACTGGATACCCGCCCGCTGCCATGACCCCAGGAGGAAATCCCTACCCATGAACGTCGAACACTCGGTACTGCATCGCTACAGCCAGGGTGCGCTGGAACGCCAGGAGGCTTTGTGCTGCCCCGTGGAATACGACCGGGATTTGCTGCAACAACTCCCCGCAGAAATCGTCGAGAAGGATTACGGCTGCGGTGACCCATCCCGCTACGTACGCGCGGGCGACACCGTGCTGGACCTCGGTTCCGGAGGCGGGAAAGTCTGTTACATCGCCGCACAACGGGTGGGCGAGCATGGACGGGTGATCGGCGTGGATATGAACGACGACATGCTGAATCTGGCCCGCAAATACCAGCCCGAGATGGCACGAAGACTGGGCGGAGACCGGGTGCGCTTCCTCAAGGGTTACATCCAGGATCTGGCGCTGGATGTCGAGGCCATGGAACGCTACCTGCAGACCCATCCTGTCTGCGATCTGAAATCCCTGAGCGCTTTGAACGCTTGGCAGACGGAACAGCGGCGAGCCCGACCGCTGATCAGCGATGATTCGGTTGACGTGGTGATCTCGAACTGCGTGCTCAACCTGGTCGATGATGCGCACAAGGCCCAGTTGTTCAGAGAGATCTTTCGAGTGGTCAAGCCCGGCGGCCGGGTGGCCATCTCGGACATCATTAGCGATGAGCCGGTGCCGGCGGAGTTCAAGGCTGATGGCGAACTCTGGAGCGGCTGTATCGCCGGCGCCTTCCAGGAACAGCACTTCTTGAACTCCTTTGTGGATGCGGGCTTCGCGGGTGTGACCGTAGACCATTGGAGTGCGGAGCCATGGCAAGTGATTCAAGGCATCGAATTCCGCGCGGTGACCGTCACGGCGGTGAAGGGTTACGGCACAGAATGCGTTGATCGAGGCCAGGCTGTCATCTACCGCGGTCCATTTGCGGAAATCCGCGACGAGGAAGGCCATGTGTTCCCGCGGGGTGAGCGCATCGCGGTATGCGCCCGCACTTTCCGCATCTTGACCGAAGGGCCTTACCGCAGCCACTTTATCGGCATCGCACCGCGAATCCTCGGTGAACCCAGGACTTGGTGCGCTCCGCCGGGAACCCGCCGCCACGCCGCCGAAACCAAAGGCGGTAAGCAAATCGCAGACTCCAGCGACGGCGTTTGCTGCTGCTGAGTGCGCGCGCCGGTGCGCATCACCTGGACGCGTTCCGTCAGGGTTTCTACGCTGCGCATGCCGTGCTCCGAGCGCTATCCCTGCTGGGACCTCACTCTGCAGTCCGCCGCCTGAAGACTAACCCACAGCAGGAAATTGAGCGTGACGCCGGTACAATCGCCGGTACCGAAACACCCCAAGGGCTTATCAATGCAGTTTCCAGAGCGCCACAACGGACCCGAAGCCGCCGGCAACGATCCTTGCCACATGCGCCTTCGCCGCTGGTTCACCGAAAATATCCTCGAACTCGGCCGGGAAGTTCGCCTGGCGTACCTGCCGCCGCTGATGGTCTATCTCGCCGCTGGCATCTCGGGACTGACCGGTATCGTCGGCGCTTTCTTCGTGAAGGAGTCGCTCGGCTTGTCAGCCGAGTTCCTGGCCGCCCTCGGCTTTTGGGCCATGCTGCCCTGGGCGCTGAAAATGCCGATGGGGCATTTGGTTGACCTCCTCTGGCCGCACAAGGCCGGATTGATTTATTTCGGCGCCAGTCTGGTCGCAGCCAGTCTTCTAATCATGGTCGGCCTGATCGGCTCGCCGAACGCGATGCGTGAGGTGATGTCGGCAGAACATTGGTATGTGCTGTCGACCATTCTGGCCCCGTTGGGCTATGTGCTGCAGGACACCGTCGCCGATGCGATGACGGTCGAGGCCGTACCGCGATTCGACGCCGACGGCCGGCCCCTTTCCGACGAGCAGATTCGGCTTGGGCACACGACGATGCAGACTTTGGGGCGCGTGGCGATCATTGGCGGTACGATCCTGGTGGCGGGAGCCAATGTCTACCTATTTGCCGGTGTCGATGCCCTCGACACTGCACAAAAGACGAGGGTGTATCTGACGATCTACCGGCTTGCTCTGATTATTCCGATGATTTCGGCGGGTGGCAGCCTGCTGGCCGGGATACTGCGAAGCAGACGCGCGGCGTTGCTGCTGGCCAAAGGCTTTCGCCCGGAGGAAATCGCACGTCTGCTGAGCACCCGCGATGTCGGCCCACCCGAGGTTAACTGGTGGATTCTGGGCGGTGGGCTGACGTTTCTGCTGTTCTCGCTGATCATGGGCCTGTCCGCGTTGCCCTTCAACGAAGAAATTGTTTTTCTCGGATCGATCAGCATCGTGCTGTTCTTGATGCTGCGACTGACCGCGGACCTGTCTCCGCCGGCACGCCGCAACCTGCTCGGCACAGCGGTGGTGATCTTCGTCTTCCGCGCGATCCCCTCGACGGGAGCAGGGTCGACTTGGTGGATGATTGACGAACTGGGCTTCGATCAGCAGTTTCTGTCTCAGCTTTCGCTGCTGGCCGGCGTGCTGACTCTCCTCGGAATGTTTATCTTCCGCCGCTTCATGGCGGAGCGTCCCATCACGCGCGTGATCGCGGTGCTCACCGTGGCCGGTGCCCTCCTCTATCTTCCCAACATCGCGATGTTCTACGGCTTCCATCACTGGACCGCCGCACTGACCGGCGGCGTCGTGGACGCGCGTTTCATCGCGCTGATCGATACTGCCCTCGAATCCCCGCTGGGTCAGATCGCGATGATTCCGATGCTCGCGTGGATTGCGAACTCGGCGCCACAACAGCTGAAAGCGACCTACTTCGCCGTGATGGCCGCATTCACTAATCTCGCCCTGTCGCTGTCACAGTTGGCGACCAAGTATCTGAACCAGCTGTTCACCGTCACCCGGGAAGTCAAGGATGCGGTGACCGGAACGGTGACGATTCCCGCCGACTACAGCGAATTGGGCCAGCTATTCATCGTGGTCGCGATGATCGGACTGACCTTGCCGTTGGCTGCGATTTTTCTCGTCCAGCGCGATGCGGCGCAGCACCGAGTGGCGGACTCAACGCGGAGACCGTAGAACCGTCACCGCGTGTTTCGTCACCCATCGCGCGCTGAGTCCACGGTCCACACCACGCGCGGATAGGAACGGAAACATCCGCGCGCCTGCACGAATGCGCCGGCCGGCACTAAAATGGTCCGGAAGGCCGCAGAGCCTCGTGAGAAACCATCTTTCATCAATCTGCTGACTTAACCTGATCGGAGATTCAACAGCAATGAAAAGTTCGTACCAACGGTTCTTCGACTATTTTCTGCTCGGCGTCCTCGGCTTACTACCGATCGTCATCGTCCTCCAGGTGGTCATGTATGTCGAAGGGCTGCTGCGCGACTTTGTGATGAGCATGTACGGTCGCTACGAACATCAGCCGGTCATACCGGCTCTGCTGGTGCTGATCGCGGTACTGTTCCTGGTCTATTTCGGCTATCTTCTGAAGCAGGACAAGGCCCACGTCCTTTATTACTTGGAGAAGTTCCTGGACCGCGTTCCGGTGCTGGGGACCCTGTATCGTGTCACGAAGAAGATTCTCGCCTTGTTCAGGGGGGATGACGACACCAAGCTGCAGGATGTGGTGTACGTCGAATATCCGAAGGACGGTTTGTGGGTACCCGGCTTCGTCACCAACCGGGTCGGCGATCAGTATGTGGTTTACATCCCGACTTCGCCGAATCCGACCTCCGGGTTTACCGTGGTCCTACACCAGTCCAAGATCGTGCATTCGAACATGACGATCGAGGAAGCATCGAGTTTTGTCATCAGCCTCGGCGTGGACATGTCAAAGCCGAGCGAACTCTCGACGTTGCTGCCGTCAGGCGTCGGCGTAACGACAGAGTGAACCTGGCTTCGCGTGGCGCCGCCTCAGCGCACGGGGTGCGGACTGCCGGTCGGCTACCCCCTCGACTACCACGGAGTTGAGCGGCGACGCGTCGTTGCGACGGGGGAAACCAGGCGAGGCTGCGACCATGTCGACCTCACTGGACGGCGCGAATCGTGGCATCGAAAACCCGCCGCGCGGCCCGCTGGTGCCGGGTCGAGGCGGACGGGCGTCGGCGCGCATGCGAGCGGTGCTGCGGACGCACGGACGCCGGCCGGCTAACGATCGCCGGCGCCGCTGCCCAATTCGCACGTCCGGGAACCGAACCAACGCCGACAGGCGTACTTCTCGCTCCATGCCGACCATGATTCGAACGACTACTCGATGGGTTTCAGGATACGGAATCATCGTCACAGTGCTTGCCCTCACCCTGACAAGTTGCACATCGGTGCGAACCAGGACGCTGGAGCGCGGTGCGGTCACGATGACGGAACAACAGTTCGCCGCCTATGTGGAACATGTGTTCCGTTATCACAACAAGGTCATGAACGATCTGATCAATGCCAGCGTGAATGCCTCGGATCTTGGGGACGATGGAGACGGGCTCGCCGATGCCGAGGAAAAAATGAATCAGGCCTGCGAGCCGCTGAACGAAGTGGTGTCGGCGGAATCGGTCGCGCAGGGCGTCAGTTTTTGGACCAAAAGGAAGTTACCGGACGCCGTCCCCGAATGCGAAGACGCGACGCAGCACCTGGAGTTTCTGCTGCGAGAAGCGTTCAAGACGAGAAAGAGCCTGGACCTCACCGACTTTCCGGCATCCGACCCCGAGTGAACCGGGCGGGAAATCGACGGTTCCCCTGCGCTCCCGCTCCGGTCCGTCAGGGCACTACGCCAACCATGGCGGCGGCAACGGCGACGTGTTAGCATTTTCCGGTAAGGGCCGCAGAACCGCGCCTTCGATCCGCGGCGAGGGATGCCGTCGAATGCCGCCAGGACGCCGCAAGAATCGACCATAAGGACACCACCATGCATTTCCTACCATCCAAATACGCGGCGGTCAAGCGCGCAGTGATCGCCGTCGGCAGTGTCTGCTTATCGCTCACGTCGGGGTGCGCTCAGTACGGCCGAGCCGCACAGCCACCTTCCGAGGCGGAAGCATGCTCGTCCCTTCGAAGCATCATCGCCGCCTCCGATCGCCAATTCCGGGAGTACAAAACGACACCGACGATCAACCCGTTATCAGGGATGACCAAATGGGAGACCAGGCCGGTCTTCCCCAACGCCCAATGTGACGTCCTCGAGTGGGCCGGCGGACGCACGAATTATGTCTGTACTTGGCCTCAAGGTAATGAAGCCCAAGCCCGCGAGACGTACCGGAAGCACAGCGCACTGATTGGACGCTGCCTGGACCGGACCTGGGCACGGTCGGACACCAGCGGACAAACCGGCGGCGCCACCGTGTTCACGAAACCGAACAAGTCCACGCAGGTGGTCATGCGCTACTTTAGGCCCAAGCGCGGCTTCGGCACCGCCTGGGAGACTTCTCTGACGATTGGCGATGAAGTGACGTCTGACCCGTGAGAACGGGCTTGGCGCCGATCCTGAGCGGCCTGCATGCCGCCGCTGTGGTCGTCAGCGAACGATCGGTGCCATCGTCCCCGCAAGAAGTCAAACACTGAGCCCGAAGCGGTCGTCGAATCACAGGCTGTCTGGCCAATATTCGGGGCAGCTGGCGTCACGCCCCCCGTGGCGCTAGGCGGCATATTGCTATCCAGGCACCGCCTTCGCGCCGCAGGCCATCCGGGAATGTGTAACCCTTGCCGTTGATGGAGACCTGCATTTCAGCGCCAGGCTGAACCAAAATGAGCGCGGCCAAATGAGCTTCCGGGGTTGACGCGTCGCGGCGGCGCGCGGTCCGTGCCGGCATCCGTGTCGAAGGCCGGTAGAGAGTTGCTCAGACTCCCTGGAGCGCGGAGCGACCGGCCCTCCCGGACGCCGATGAAACACCACCCATGAGAACTTGGCGTGGCAATTTCCGACCATCGGAGAACACTGACCGGAAAGCGCGGCGCAGACGGGTCCCCTGTGCTGCCGTCCGTCCGAGGGACTGAAACCGGGCCGTTGTGTAGTTACTGAACCGTGGATTCTATTGAAATCGTAGGCATCGAGACGCTGATCGAGCGTTACGAGGTGATTCTACTGGACGCTTACGGCGTGCTGGTAAATTCCGACGGGCCGCTGCCGGGCGCCAGCGCATTGCTGGATAGGCTGAGCCGGACCGGTAGACCGTATTATGTGCTGACCAATGACGCCACCAAGCCTGCGCCGCTCGCGGTGAACCGCTACCGCAGTTTCGGATTGGCGATCACCGCCGACCTCATTATCTCCTCGGGTATGTTGCTCGCCGGCTATTTCCGGCAGCACCAACTCGAAGGAGCCGCCTGCTGCGTGCTCGGTCCCGAAGGCAGTGTCTACTATGCCGAGCAAGCGGGTGGCCGAATCGTCGCACCGGACGACCTATTCGACGTCTTGATTGTCGCGGACCAGACCGGATTCCCGTTCCTCGAAG
>JALORT010000267.1 GCA_025458755.1 Methylotetracoccus sp. | reverse complement strand
CTGGGTACCGTGGCCAGGGTATTGAACCGTTCGAAACGGAAGAATGGCGCCAAGAACTGGGTCGAAGTCGGGAAGACCCACGGCAACAGGTCGTAAGCCGCTTCCACGTACCAGCCGTAATTCGAACTGCCGACCGCCTGTTTCTTCTGCTCACTGACGAGGCCGGCATCGCCGATGCCGCCCCACGCTCCCAGCGCGCGAAACTCGAGGCCTCGGTAATGCCATTGGACGTGGCCTTCATAAAGCTGGGTGAACACCGCGGGGCGCTGTCCGGCGAAGACTTGTCCCTGGCCTGAATTGCCAAGCCAGGTAGAGGCGCCCACGGTCAAGCCGGGCACTTCTTCGGGAGCGTAATCGACACGTCCGGTGTAGGCCCAGTCTTCGGCGAAGGCCTCAGCACCATTCTGCCGGCCGTCGCGGATGCCCGCCGACGTGAAGCCCTGATTCGGTTGCACGCCGGCCCTGAGACCGTTGACGCCATACATCCGGTAGGTCAGACCGGGCAGGATCTCGCCGTGCAGACCCGCTCCAATTTCCCGCCACGTGGTCGGAATGATGAATCGTTCGACATCAGGGCGCCGGTTGCCGTGGAAGAACAGCGGTTCGTGAATCTCGTTGATGAAGCCCATCGGCATCAGCATCATACCGGTTCGGATGTTCGCGGCCGGATGCAGGAAGAAGTCGAGCTGGGAGAATTCGACCGAGACCGACCCGCCATCCGAGGGCCCCTTGCCGGTTTTACCGTGTTCGAATTCGATCTCGCTGTTCAATACGATCCAGTCATTGAACTTGTAGCCCGCATACAGCACCAGCCGAGCAAAATCGACGCGGTCTCTGGTATTGGTGCCTTCTTTGTTCAGGAAGTTCGAGTAGAAATACTCACCATAACCCCCGATCGACAGCCCGCGCTTGATCAGATAAACCTGCGATGCGGCAGGACCCATGCCGTACATGCTCTTGTATTCCCGCTTGTCGGGGATGTTTAGCTGGGTTTTTAGTTTCTCGACTTCGGTCGCCAGGATGTCCGTCTTGCGCTCTTGCTCGGTCTTCGCGGTTTTCTGTTGCCTTGCCGGGCTTTCCTTCGCGGTGGTCTCGGGTGTGGGTGCCGTAGCGGTCGCGGTCGACGAGGGGCTTGCGCTTTTCCTGTCGTCCAGCGGCGCGGCGTTTTCGCTCACCTTTTTCTTTAGGGCTTCGATTTCCCGCTGTTGTTGCTGGATGATTTGCCACATCTCTTCCATGCTGGCCGGCATCGGCGATGTTTTGGCTGACGCGCCGTTGGATAGCAATGCCGAAACACAGGCGAGCGGCAGTACGAATGTATGCTTGGTCGGGAATTCTCGGAACACGTTGTAGCATCCTCGGAACGACTTGTGGCGCCATTTTAATGCCAAATGAGGATAATGCAAATCGTTCGCTTTACGCTTGCGTTGCGTGTTTGCGAGCGGATGGTATCGGTAACAGGCGAGATGAAGTCGCGGCCGGCTGTCTGACGCTTGGGGCGTGGGTGCCGTTACCCATCGTCGATAGGTCGACTTATGAGGACAACGCGGGCTATCAAACACATGTCGACCAACCGGTCGTTGCGTCTCCCGATAGGCTGATGCTCAGGCAGTACAGCCACTCGCATCGCTACGAAGCCCGATTCACGCTATGGAATGATCAGTCGCTCGGGCCCGGTGGCCTACTCAGCAGCCGGAATGATGTGGTCTGTTGAAGAACGCTCGGCAGTTCGCCGACCAGTGGCTCTGAATAATCGCCGTGTGCCGATCCGCTGGCAGGTTGTGTATCCGCGGCTTGCTTCGCCGATCGAACAGCGATGGAATGTTCGACGAAGTGATGTGGTGCCGGAGGAGTCGGTCTGGATCAAGCAGCATCTACGAAGCCAGCAGGCCAGTGACGCGATGAGGATTTTTCGGGCCGAGGCGCGGTTCGGGACAGTCAGTATTCAGGCGCTGGATGAGAGCAAAACGGCATACGCTATAAAATCCTCGGTGGGTTCCGAGGACTACTAATGGAGAACAGAGCGGTCCGCGAAGGAGGGGGCCGTGCGGTGTCGGCGCGTAAAAAAGCCCCGGACGAGGAGGAGGTGAACATCGTCCGGGGCTTCAGGCTTCTCCCGAATGTGACTGCCAAGGGATGCAGTCTGTAGGTATTCGGGAGAGGCATGAAAAACTGTGATGGGCTTATGATAGCCTAGATCCTGGTTTGAGGGAAGAAATAAACAGTTTCTCGCATAGACGCCTGCCATCTTGCGGGAGTTTGATCGGCTGCAGCGAGTCGTGGAATCGAGGTGGTTTACGTGGCATGATGATCGCAGCCGACTGGAGATTACAGTGGGTCTTGAACTAACCGATCGGAGCATCATCTATGGGCCAAATAATCAAATCGCTGTTGCTGGCCGGTGCGCTCGGCGTGCTCACGGCCGCGAATGCTGCCGCCGAGGAAGACCACAAGGCTGAAGCGATGAAACATGCTGCGGCCGCGGTGGAGAGTGCGAAAACGGGGGATGCCGCAGCGGTAGGGGAACACGCAGCCGCTGCAAAAGCGCACGCCGAGGCCGCGGAGAAGGAGCGGGCGAACCCGCATCTCGAAGCGGCCATCAAGAACCTGAACCTAGCGATTGAACACAGTAAGGTGGGACAGGCCGAAATCGCCGGAGACGATGCGCATGCCGCAATGACGCACCTGAAGGCAGCAGAGAAGTCGTTCTGAACTTGTATCCCGTACACGCCTCTCAGGCGGAGTGGCTGGCAGCCATCTCCGCCTATTCAGCCAAGGCCGGGCTGATCTAAAAGCGAGAAATGCTGCCATCATGCCGGTACGCGATGCCGTTGTTTTGTTGAGTGGCGGCCTCGATTCCACCACGACGCTCGCGGTCGCACAGGCCAGCGGTTTCATCGTGTATGCGCTTTCGTTCCGTTACGGCCAAAGACACGATGCGGAACTCGCTTCGGCCGTGCATGTAGCGCGGGCGATGGGCGTGCTGGAGCACGCCATCATTGATATCGACCTGCGCCGGTTTGGTGGCTCGGCGCTGACCGACGAGATCGCCGTACCCAAGGATCGCGACGTCAACGAGATGGCCACGGGGATACCGGTGACGTATGTCCCGGCGCGCAATACGGTGTTTCTTTCGTTCGCGCTGGCCTGGGCGGAAACCCTCGGCGCCGACGACATCTTCATCGGCGTGAATGCGCTGGATTACAGCGGGTATCCAGACTGCCGGCCGGAGTATCTGCGCGCCTACGAAGCCATGGCCAACCTGGCGACCAAAGCGGGCGTCGAAGACGGCCGGCAGTTGAAGATTCAGGCGCCGTTGATGCGGATGACCAAGGCCGAGATCATTCGGAAGGGTACCGGGCTCGGCGTGGATTACGCGCTGACCAGCAGCTGCTACGATCCAGGGGTGGCTGGACGGCCTTGTCTCGAGTGCGATTCCTGCCGGTTGCGGGCCAAGGGTTTTGCGGGGGCGGGATTGCCCGATCCGCTGCTGGCCAAGTTCGGAATTCACCCCGTTTGAACGATCTGGCGCTGTTTCTGGCTGCGGCACCTTTTGAAGCGGCCTGCCGCATTCCGATTTTTCCGGAAAGTCATCGCTCCGGAAAGCTGCACGGACACAGCTATCGGGCCCGCGTGCGCGCTGCGGTGCCCGCGGATGGTGCGGCTTTTCCGGGTGGCGAAGGGCTGGCGTTGAAGGAGGCACTGAAGCGCTGTATCGCGCCGCTCGACTATCAGGACTTGAACCAGCACCTATCCGTGCCGACCGATGAGAACCTGGCACGTTGGGTGCGCGCCCGCATCGGCATTCCGGGAATCGCCTCAGTCGGTATTCAGAGTACCGTCGATCAGGGGGCAGATCTTGACGCCGCGGATCATGCCCACGTCTGGCGCCGTTTTCGCTTCGAGGCCGCGCATCAGTTGCCCCATGTGCCGCCTGGGCATCAATGTGGGCGCATGCACGGGCACGGCTTCGAGGTGATCCTGCATGTCGACCAGGATATCAGCCAGCGGGACATGGGCGTCGACTTTGACCTCTTGGGCAACCTCTGGGCACCGATCGGCGACCAGCTCGAACATACCTGTCTGAACGACATCCGGGGTCTCGAAAATCCTACCAGTGAGAGGCTCGCCGCATGGATCTGGAACCGTCTGCTTCCGCAAGTGCCGGAACGCTTCTTGCCGGAACGATGACGCCCTCGTGGCCATCCCGGA
>JALORT010000266.1 GCA_025458755.1 Methylotetracoccus sp. | reverse complement strand
CCGGAACAAAAAAGGGCGATATCCGTCGAGGTCCACCTCGAAGAAAGGCGTTGTGCCCGTCTTCGATCCCGTTGATCCCGCCGATACCAGCGCCGATCGCAACCCCGATCCGCTCCGCGTTGTTGTCATCCACGACAACTCCCGCATCTTCCCAAGCCTGGCTCCCGGCGGCCATGCCGTAATGGATGAAAGGGTCCATCTTTTTGGCATCCTTTTCGGCGACATATCGGGCCACGTCGAAACCTTTCACGGCACCCCCGAAACGGGTCGGGAAAGCGGCCGTGTCGAACAGTTCGATAGGCCCGATACCGCTCCTGCCATTCAATACGCTTTCCCAGGACTCGGATACGTCCAGGCCAACCGGCGACACCATGCCCATACCGGTGACGACGACACGTCTCTTGCTCAAGGATGGATCTCTTTCTGGAGGGGTAGCCTCACGGTTATCGGACCGTGACGCGATAGGAATGGACTCTGGAATGACCGGGGGTCGGTACGAGAGGAACTAAACGTGGCTCACGATGTAATCGATCGCCTGCTGGACCGTGGTAATTTTTTCTGCATCTTCGTCGGGGATTTCGCACTCGAATTCTTCTTCGAGAGCCATTACCAACTCGACCGTGTCGAGTGAATCGGCACCGAGGTCGTCGACAAACGAGGCCTCGTTTGAAATCTCATCCTTAACGCCCAATTGCTCGGCCACGATTTTCTTAACACGTTCAGTAACGTCGCTCATTTTTTCACTTCCTCAGTTGCTCTCGTTGTCTGTGAGAGCGCACATTTTAAATGGAATTTCGATCAATACAAGGAGAGTTCCCTCTCCACCACAGACTCCCTGGGCCGACATCGATCCTATCGTCCCGGATGCCACCGTTCGCTCCCGCGCCGTGCACCAAATTAACACGACCCGGGTTTCTTGGTACGAGCGCAACCAGGGGGCACATCACACCATGTACATTCCGCCGTTGATATGCAAGGTTTCACCGGTGATGTAGCCGGCCTCGTCGGAACAGAGGAAAGCGACGGCTGCAGCCACTTCGTCCGTGCGGCCGAGGCGGCCCAACGGGATCGAACCCAGCAGAGCCCGCTTCTGTTCCTCCGGCAACGCAGCCGTCATGTCCGTTTCGATGAAGCCCGGCGCCACCGCATTGACCGTGATTCCGCGCGAACCAACTTCGCGGGCCAGCGACTTGGTAAACCCGATGATACCCGCCTTGGCGGCGGCGTAGTTGGTCTGACCGGCATTGCCCATCACACCGACCACCGAGGTTACGTTGACGATACGGCCCGCACGCGCTTTCATCATGCCTTTAATGCATCCCTTGCAAAGACGATAGACCGACGATAAGTTGGTTTGGATAATCCCGTCCCATTCGTCGTCCTTCATGCGCATCAGCAGGTTGTCCCGGGTAATTCCGGCATTGTTCACCAGGACCGTCGGCACATTGAAATTCTCGGTGACCGAGTTCAGAAATTGCTCCACCGATGTACCATCAGCGACGTTCAGGACCCGGCCTGCGCCTTTCAGTCCGGCCGCACTCAACGTTTGTTCGATGGCCGCCGCCCCTGATTCCGTCGTCGCGGTGCCAACCACGAAATATCCGTCCTTTGCCAGACGCAGCGCGATGGCCTGACCGATACCTCGACTGCTGCCGGTGACGATGGCGATTCGAGAACTCACTGCACGGACTCCAACGCGTTGTTCAAAGATTCCTGCTCATTGATGGCACGAGCGGCACTTTCCGGGGCGATCCGCCGTTGCAGTCCCGCGAGCACCTTTCCCGGTCCGCACTCTATAAACTGTGTCGCACCGGCCGCGGTCATTGCCTTGATCGTCTCGCTCCACCGCACGGGGCGGTACATCTGGGCCGTTAGCGCTTCCCGTATCTCCGGAGCCGATTGATGCGGCAGCACGTCGACGTTATGCAGGACAGGCGTGTCGGGCGACCGGATGGTGACCGCAGAGAGAATGGATTCCAGGCGTGCCGCGGCCGGCTCCATCAGCAGACAGTGGGATGGGACACTGACCGCAAGGAGCACGGAGCGCCGCGCTCCCTCGGCTTTCGCCGCATCGACCAGACGCCGCACCGCCGCGGCGTGCCCGGCGACAACCACCTGACCCGGCGCATTGAAGTTCGCCGGGGACACCATCGCCTCCGGCCGCGTGACCGCTGCGCAGAGTTCGCCGACTCGCGCATCGTCCAGCCCCAGGATCGCTGCCATCGCTCCGGTGCCCTCGGGCACGGCCTGCTGCATCAGGCGGCCCCGTTCGCGAACGAGTAGAACGGCGTCCTCGAAGTTCAACGCGCCGGCACAAACCAACGCCGAATATTCTCCGAGGCTGTGGCCGGCCATCCACGCCGGCCTGATCTCGGAGCACCGCGACCAAATGCGCCAGATCGCGACGCTGGCCGCTAACAAAGCGGGCTGCGTGTTCTCGGTGCGATTAAGGTCTTGTTCGGGTCCCCGGGCAACCAGATCCCATAAGTCGAAGCCGAGCACGCGGCTCGCCTCTGCGAAGGTGTGCTCAACCTCCGAATGCAGCGCTGCCAGGTCCCGCAACATGCCAACCGCTTGCGACCCTTGCCCCGGGAAAATAAACGCGAGCGCGCTGTCGATATCCGCCATCGGTCGTGACCTCAGTAGCGAAACAGGGCGGACCCCCAGGCAAATCCGCCGCCGAACGCTTCCAGCAATACCTTGTGGCCGCGCTGAATGCGTCCATCGCGGATCGCCTCATCCAGTGCCAACGGCACCGATGCGGAGGACGTATTGCCTTGTTTTTCAATCGTGACGACGACATGATCCATGGACATCCGGAGCTTCCTGGCCGTCGCCGCGATGATTCGAATATTGGCTTGGTGTGGCACCAGCCAGTTGATGTCGGACTTCTTCAAATGATTCCGTGCCAGCGTTTCGTCAACGATCCGCCCGAGTGTGTTGACCGCCACCTTGAACACTTCGTTGCCCTGCATTTGCAGAAAGCACGGTTCGCGATCGTCGCATCCTTGTGTGGAGGAATTGGGGAGATACAGGAGATCTTGATACTGGCCGTCGGAGTGGATATGCGTGCTCATGATACCGGGTTCATCCGCAGCCTGGAGCAGCACGGCGCCCGCGCCGTCTCCGAATATGACGCACGTGCTGCGGTCCTTCCAATCGACGATGCGCGAATTGATTTCACTCCCGATAACCAGGGCCTTCTTCGCATTGCCGGCACGGATATACTGGTCCGCGACACTCAACGCGAAGATGAATCCGGAGCAGGCAGCCTGCACATCGAAAGCGGCGCAACCGCGGATGCCCAAGCGCTGCTGCACCAAACAGGCAGTGCTCGGGAAAACCCGATCCGGCGAACTTGTCGCGAGAACAATCAAGTCCACCTTCTGCGGGTCTACACCGGCCATGTCCAATGCTGCCCGCGATGCAATCTCCGCCATGCTCGATGCGGTCTCCGAGACATCGGCAATCCGCCGCTCCCGAATTCCGGTCCGTTCGACGATCCATGCATCCGACGTGTCTACGGTCTTTGCGATTTCGTCGTTGGTCAAAACCCTCGAAGGGAGGTATCCGCCCGTCCCGATGATGCGCGAGAATTGACTCAAGCGGTCTGCCTCGTCGTCGAGAACACGCTCGCAACACGTTGCTCGATGCGCATCGGGACGGCCTTATCGACCTCCTTCGCAGCGATCGCAATCGCATTGCCAAAAGCGAAGCAGTCGGCATTGCCATGGCTCTTGATCACAATGCCGCGGAGCCCGACCAGACTCGCTCCGTTGTATTGACGGGGATCGATCTTTTTCTTGAACGCGTTCAGCACCGGCAGGGCTATGACGCCTGCGGCCCGCGTCAGCCAGTTGGCCTTGAACTCTTGACGAATCAGTTGGCTGACCATTTTTGCGAGACCCTCGCTGGTCTTCAATGCAACATTCCCGACAAACCCGTCGGTCACGACGATGTCGACGTTGCCCGAGTAAATGTCGTTCCCTTCCACATAACCGACAAAGTTGATATGCGACTCGGCAATCAGGCGTGCGGCATGCTTAACTTGCTCATTGCCTTTGATTTCCTCTTCGCCGATGTTCAGCAGCCCTACCCTCGGGTTGTGGTTGTCTTCCACGGCACGCACCAATTCATAACCCATCACCGCAAACTGCAGCAGATGCTGCGCCGAGCAATCGACATTCGCTCCCAGATCCAGCACGTAAGTGTG
>JALORT010000265.1 GCA_025458755.1 Methylotetracoccus sp. | reverse complement strand
CGCGGTCGTAGACCGCCGAACGCAGGTCGGCGACGACGCGCTCGCCGAGCCAGGTCACCAGGTAGAAGCGCAGTGCGGCGAACACCCCGAACACGCCGGCCGCGACGAGGAACGCAACGAAGTAGCGGTTGATGGTGTCCGGGCTGCCGGCGGCCATGCCCTCGTCGATCAGGTAGCGAAAGGCGACCGGCAGGGCCAGCATGGCGGCGGCCGCAACGAGCAGCGCACCGAGCGCGAGTGCCAACACGCCCCGGTACGGGGCGAGGTACGGGAGCAGGGCGCGCAACGGCCTGAGCGAGCGGCCCTTCGGACGGTCCGGCGGAGTCTGGTCGGCCATGGCAATTCCGGTTCAGTTGCGCACTGTAGCGCACCCCGGGCGCGATGCCGGCAGCCGGCCGATCAGCCGCGCCGCCCGGTGGCGTACATACCGACGAACACCGCGACCACCACCGCCATGTAGAACTGGCCGACGACGGCCTGGATGACGGCGACCATGCGCGCCAGCTCGCTGCGGGGCAGGATGTCGCCGTACCCGACCGAGCACTGGGTGATCAGGCTGAAGTACACCATGTCGAGATGCAGCAGGTGCCGGCTGCGTTCCGCGGCCGTCACCGGCATGGCGAAGCTCTGGGGGTCCCAGTCGAGGAGCAGCACGTACAGCTGGGCGAAGGCGAGCGCCAGGATCATGTAGGCGGCCACGGTGGCGAAGATGCCGTCGATCGTGAGCCGTCGGCTCCGATAGACGAAACGACTGCATAGCAGGATTCGCCAAGCGTCTGTAAAGTGACACCGTCGTGGGGAACGTCAGACCAATCCTTCATGACATTGCCCATCACACCTACGGGAGCGGACAAGCTTCGACGACGCCACACACGCCCTGTCCGTCAGGCAAAAGCGCGACCAGGCATGGCGCGACCTCGACCCGGGCCTCACCTAGACACAAAAGGCAGTGGGCCTGCGGTTACCGCGCAAACGATCCTTACCTTGCAAATGTCGCATGGTTTCACCGTGTGAAGCCACGCGGTTTGACGCATCAAAGGTTTACCTATGGAACAAATCGTCAATCTCCACATCGAGCATCTGCCGGAACGCATCTACTTGGCGACATCGGACGATGTTCCAGGACTTGTCGTGCAGGGACGCACCGTGACCGAGACTCTGGAGATCGCACGCGATATCGCCAGAAAGCTACTGGAAGCCCAGGCTGAACGCCAAAGGCCACCCAATCTCAAAAAAATGGGGGATTCGTTCGACTATCCGCTGGTAGTGAACAACTGAGTGGGACAGCTGGCAGGTCTCCGGTATCGGAGATCGTCCAACGGCTAAAGCGATTGGGCTTTGAGTTCGACCGTCAGGCGGCGGGCAGCCATGAAACCTGGTTTAACCCTGTCACGCGCCACTCCACAACAATTCCCAACCATCCAGGCGATATGCGCGAACGCACGCTGACGGCTATTCTCAGGCAAGCCGGCGTCGGAACCGAAGAGTTCTTGAGAAAGAAGTGGCCGCTAGGACTAATTCACACTCTCTTAGCATTGGAGCCGCCGAGCGCATCAGCGCTTGATCCAGTGCTGCGGTCGCGTTCCAGAGGCTGACATCGATCAACCGCTGTGACCGGTTCGCGGGGGGTCCGGGAAAGAAAGCAAGGGACGACGGACCCTACGTCACGGATTGATGCAGCGGTACACCTCGAAGCTTTGTTCGCCCTCGCTCAGCGGCGATGCGGCCACGATGCTGTCGCCGTTCATGCCGGCGGCATGGTTGCGTGCCAGGTTCTGCACCTCTTCGGTGACGCTGTACCGATCGCGGGCGATGAAACCGATGGTGGCCGCGGTCGACGCCGTGACTTTGCCGAGATGTTTGCAGTTCCGGACTTCCTGCGCGGCGAGGACACGCACTTTTTGTGCTTGGGGCTTCAGGTCAACGAAGGTGCAGCCCGCTATCGAGACGGCCAACAACACCCGAGACGCCAGATTAAACCGACCGTTCCAAAACTTTCGATCCATCTCACCCCCACCTTCTGCTGATCACACCGCTATGCTACCGGGATTGCCGGGACGTCGGCAACGGACTCGGGGCGCGCAGAATCCTCTCTGGACCCGCTAAATCGAGCCTGTCAACCCGGCTGGCTGTCTTTTCGGCGTCTCCAAACCGAGTGACGGTGGGCCGGTGTTCAAGTAAACTACGGGGACTTCGATGAGCGTCCGGGTGCAGCCGCAGGGTGTACCACGCTCGAGACAGCACGGGCACACAAGCGCCCTTCCTCGGTGCTCGCACGCGAATCAGCTTCCCAATGACCAAATACATTTTCATCACCGGCGGAGTGGTGTCGTCACTAGGCAAAGGCATTGCCGCATCGTCGCTGGCGGCCATTCTGGAGGCCCGCGGCCTCAAGATCACGCTGACGAAGCTCGACCCCTACATCAACGTCGACCCGGGGACGATGAGTCCGTTTCAGCACGGCGAGGTGTTCGTCACCGAGGACGGCGCCGAAACCGACCTGGATCTGGGCCACTACGAGCGCTTCCTCCGGACGACGATGGGTAAGGTGAACAACTTCACCACCGGCCAGATCTACGAGAATGTGATTCGACGGGAACGCAAAGGCGAGTATCTCGGCGCGACCGTCCAGGTGATTCCTCACATCACCGACGAAATCAAGCGCGTGATCCGGCTGAGTGCGGAAGGCTACGATGTTGCGCTGGTCGAGATCGGAGGAACGGTCGGTGACATCGAATCTCTGCCTTTTCTCGAGGCGATCCGTCAGATGCGCATCGAGCAGGGCGAGGACCGCTGTCTGTTCGTTCACCTGACCCTGGTACCCTACATCGCCAGCGCCGGCGAGGTCAAGACCAAGCCGACGCAGCACTCGGTCAAGGAGTTGCGTTCGATCGGTATCCAACCCGACATCCTGATCTGCCGCTCGGAGAAGCCGATCCCGAAGAGCGAACGGCGCAAGATCGCGCTGTTCACCAATGTGGGCGAGGAGGCGGTCATTTCCGCCGTGGACGCGGACACCATTTACCGCATCCCTTTGATGTTCCATGCTCAGGGCTTCGACGACATCGTCGTCAAGAAGCTGCGGCTGGATGCACCGCCCGCGGACCTGTCGGAGTGGGAAGCGGTGGTTTTCGCGCTCGAACACCCGCAGCGCGATGCCACCATCGCGATCGTGGGGAAATATGTCAACCATTCCGATGCCTATAAATCGCTGACTGAAGCGCTGACGCATGCCGGCATCCGCACCAAGACCCGCGTCCGCTTCAAGTTCATCGAATCGGAACAGATCGAGGACCACGGCACGGGCGCCCTCGAGGGTGTCGACGCGATCCTCGTCCCCGGCGGTTTCGGTGAGCGCGGCATCGAGGGCAAAATCTCGACCGTGCGCTATGCCCGAGAGAACAAGATTCCCTACCTCGGCATTTGTCTCGGGATGCAGGTGGCGGTGATCGAATTCGCCCGCGACGTGGCCGGTCTGGAAGGCGCGCACAGCACCGAGTTTCTGCCGCAAACGCCGCACCCTGTGATCGCGCTGATCACCGAGTGGCAAAGCGATTCCGGCGTCATCGAACACCGGAGCACCGAGACCGAACTGGGAGGATCGATGCGGCTCGGAGCGCAGAAGTGCCGACTGATCCCCGGCAGTCTCGCGCACAACCTCTACGGCAAGGATGTGATCACCGAGCGCCATCGCCACCGCTACGAGCTGAATAATCATTACCTGAAACCGCTCGAAGCCGCGGGGCTGACCATCAGCGGAAAATCGATCGATGGTCGACTGGCCGAGGTGATCGAAATCCCGGCGCACCCCTGGTTCCTGGCCTGCCAGTTTCATCCCGAGTTCACCTCCACGCCGCGCGGCGGGCACCCGCTGTTCTCCGGCTTTGTGCTGGCCGCCGCGGACTATCGGCAAACCCGGATCGCCCCCTACCCTCTGCACGCTGAGGCATCATGAGCGAGACTTTGCATTTGTGCGGCTTCGAGGCTGGCCTGGAACAGCCTTTTTTTCTGATTGCCGGGCCTTGCGTGATTGAAAGCGAAGACCTGGTGATCGATGTGGCCGGACGCATGCAGGAAATCACCAGCACGCTGGGCATTTCCTACATCTTCAAGTCGTCCTTCGATAAGGCCAATCGCTCGTCCCACCAGAGCTTCCGCGGCCCCGGGCTGGACGCGGGTCTCCGTATCCTGGACACCGTACGGAAGACGCTCGGCCTGCCGGTG
>JALORT010000264.1 GCA_025458755.1 Methylotetracoccus sp. | reverse complement strand
ACCGCCGTCGCCTGCGTCAAAAAACGCCGCCGCCGGTTGTCGATCTCTTCCAAGCTCATGCACCCACTCCGCTCGTTGCCACGCCGCCCGCACTCTCGCACGGGCACTCCACCACCCCGCCGCCCCCGCTGCCGCCCGCGATTGTCTGGCAACTTCCTAGACCGGTCAAGGACTGGATTTGCCAAGCTTGCATCTTGCCGGGTTGTTTGGCGAAGGCGGGTTGTCGTCCTACTTCTTTTCTCTCTGCTGTGGCTTCCGGAAGCCCGCTGCGCTGGACGCATTGCGTCGGGCATGTCGCGGGACGGGGTAGGCTCTGCGGTCGGCTTGGAGCATCCAGACTTGCATATTGACTATTGGCTGAAATTTGTCACCATGCGTCCACGGATGCGGTGCCGGCGAAGTGCGCCGAAGAACAAGCAGGACCGCGTTGCTGTATCCGATCAGCGCCGACCGCATGCCTCCGACTGGACGCCGAGATTCGGAAAGTCGCTCGTGACACGCGGAATCGGTTGAATAACTTGACCCACTCTGGCTGTCCTTAAGGGGGATTTATGTCCATCGTTCATCGCTGTGCTGCAGAAGTCTTGGGAACCTTTTGGCTGGTTTTCGGCGGCTGTGGCAGCGCCGTACTGGCCGCTGCTTTTCCTGATGTCGGCATCGGCCTTCTCGGGGTGGCTTTCGCGTTTGGTTTGACCGTCATGACTATGGCGTTCGCGATCGGTCACATCTCGGGGTGTCACTTGAATCCGGCGGTTTCCGTCGGACTGTACGTTGGAGGCCGCTTCAAGGCCGCGGAACTGGCACCGTACATCGTCTCACAGGTGGTCGGCGCCATTCTGGGCGCCTTCGTGCTCTATCTGATCGCCAGCGGTAAAGCCGGCTTTGATACCAGCGCTGGTTTTGCATCGAACGGCTACGGGGAGCACTCCCCTGGTAACTACTCGTTGGGTGCGGCTCTGTTGTCTGAGATCGTGTTGACTTTCATGTTTCTGATGATCATTCTGGGCGCTACCGACAAGCGCGCACCCGCAGGCTTCGCGCCGATCGCGATCGGTCTCGGTCTGACGCTCATCCACTTGATCGGTATCCCGGTGGATAATCTTTCCGTCAATCCGGCGCGCAGTACCGGACCCGCCCTGTTTGTCGGCGGCTGGGCCCTGGCGCAACTCTGGGCTTTTTGGGTCGCACCCTTGATCGGCGCGGCTCTGGCCGGTTGGGCCTACAAGTGGTTGGGTGCCGAACAAAAGCGCTGACAGCGGCCCGCGCCGGGTCACTCCGTCGGCGACGCTGGTAGCAGCAACGCCGCCATCGGGCATTCGGCCGTTGAATGCGAGTGCAAAACGATGGCGGCCTCTGACGAAGACGGACTTCCACCGAACGGATTGAATTCGCGACGTTTTCGACGTTTTTCACTGCCCATCCCGAAGGAGGGACGACCATGAGCATCTTCGATGACCTGATCAAGAACGCACTCGGTGGCAATGCCCCGCCTCCGACGCAGACCCAGAGCCTCCTTCAAGGGGCGATGGATCTGTTGGCTAGCGCTGGAGGGGTGGAAGGCATCACTGAGAAGTTTCAGAAATTCGGGCTCGGAGATGTCGTCTCCTCCTGGATCGGTACTGGCCAGAATAAGCCGATCAGCCCCGAGCAACTGGCCGCCGTGTTGGGCCCGGACAAGATCGAGTCCCTGGCGCAGCAGGCCGGTATCCCGCCGGCCCAGGGCGCGAGTGCATTGGCGGAAGTCTTTCCCGCGCTGCTCGACAAACTGACGCCGGAAGGGGTGCTGCCGGACAAGAGTCAATTGATGACCATCGGCAAGGTCATTCTCGGTGGCCTCGGGGTGGCCGCGGCCGCCAAAGTGGCCGCCTCGGTTTTCGGCAAGAAGGACGATGAACCGGGGGCGCCACCCGCGGGTGCTGAAGGCACTCGTCCCGAAGCCGCTGCGTCCGCTGCCGCCCCCGGGGTTGCACCGAGCCGATCGTACACCGTCGTCTCAGGGGATACCCTGTCCAAAATAGCCAAACAGTTTTATGGCGACGCGAACTCATGGAAGCGCATTTTTGACGCCAATCGCGAAGTGCTCAACAATCCCGATCGCATTTTTCCGGGACAGGTGCTTCGCATCCCCTAGGGGACACCGTCGTTGACAAGGAAATTTCCGGCAATCGTGCCCGGAGCGCCGCTGCTTCCTTGGTCCGGCCTTGGGTGGATGTTGAGGTCGGCGTGTCCACGGTTTCGCGGCACGTCGACCAGCTCAGTCTGGCTCGCCACCTGATCAAACGCGCCTGAAAATGTGAATGGTCTTGAGTGTTCAACCGATTCGGGTGAGCGCCCTGATCACACCGAGGATCTCATCGAGCCGGGCGGCCACATGGGACCTCTGGCGCGGCGTCAGTAAACGATCGAGCCTGACGATCCAGGCGATCGACTTGTTCCGCAACGCGTCAAGCGTCCGCTGGTACTCCGGCGCACGGCCTTGCTCCCATGCCAGCAGCCAATCCCGAAGCCGGCTCCTGAACACTGGCCCATCGGCCCGGGCCTGCAGCAGTTCGAGAAACTCCTGCTGACGGCGTAGCCGTTCGTCATAGCGCTGCCGCCCGGTCAAGGGCAGTCCCGCCCACAGCGGTTCGACCTGCCGCCGCTGGGTGTCGGTCAGCGCACCGGTCCAGTCTTCGACCCGCCCGAGAATCCGCTCGATCTGTCGACTGGCTTGCCGTTCGACCGGTTCATCCAGATACCATTCCTGCCTCAGTTCGCGGTTTTTCGCTTCGAGGGTCGCGCGCAGGTGGGCGATCTGCCGATCCTCCAAGGCCGCCAAGAACTCCGCGGCATCGTCGCTGAGACGTACCGCAACGGCCTGGTAGCGTGTTTTCAATCCGTCGATGAACCATTCGACATCGCCGGTGGTCAGTCCACGTTCGAAGCGAGCCCGTGCCTCGGTCAGAAATTCCGCATAATCAGGGAGTTGTTCGTGGCGATGCCAGGCGAAAATAGCCTTCAGGCGTCGGTCTGCATCGTCTGCCTGCGCCTCCGACAAGTCAAAATACTGGTCCAGTTGGAAGGCCGCGATGACATCGGCTTGATTGTAGGCGACCTCGACGACGCTGCAGGCGTTCAGCGCCAACAGTGATAGCGCGATGACCAGGCACCGGAGGTAGGTCAGGGGGCACGAGGCATCAAACCGTCCTGTCTCGCGCTGTGCAGCGAACATGCTCATTCCTTGAGACTTCCCAGTACAAGACCTTCGACGTAGTGGCGTTGCAGAGCGATGAACAACACCATCACCGGAACAACCGTCAGCACCGCACCCGCCATCATCAATTCGACATCCTCGACATGTTCGCCGAGCAGATTCGCCAACGCCACCGGCAAGGTATACATCCTCTGATCGGTCAGGATGATCAGCGGCCACATGAAATCATTCCAGCAGCCGAGAAAGGTAAAGATGGCCAGCGTCACTAGAATGGGTCTGCACAACGGCAGCACGATGCACCAAAAGATGCGGAATTCCCCGGCTCCGTCGATGCGTGCGGCATCCAGTAGGCTGTCAGGAATGGAGAGGGCGTATTGCCGCACCAAAAAAATCCCGAAGACGCTGGCCATTCCGGGCACGATAATGCCGGCGTAGGTATTGATCAGACCGAGTTCCTTCAACATCAGAAATAGTGGCAGCATGCCGACTTGACCGGGTATGACCATCGTGGCCAGCAGGATCGTAAAAATCTGGTCACGGCCCGTGAAACGCAGCTTGGCGAACGCATATCCGGCCAGCCCGTTCCACAGCACCGATAACGCCGTGACGGACGAAGCCAAGATCGTGCTGTTCAGCACATGGCGCGACATGTCGAGCCTGGAAAATAAGACCCGGTAATGCTCGAGGGTCGACGAGGGCGGGAGGAAATGCGGCGGGTAGTCGTTGGCCGCGAGCGCGGGCATCAGGGAGACGGAGCACATCCAGAACAGCGGGAACAGGGTCGGAAGGGCCACCGTTCCGAGCGCCAGGCACCACAGTGCGCGTCGCCACACCATGCGGCGGATCAAGACACGCGCGAGCGCTCGCGTCCGCCCAGCCACAACGGCAAGGCGGTCCCGGCGAGGATAATGGCGAACAGCGCAAACGCGATGGCCGCCGAGTACCCGAGATTCCACCAACGGAAGCCCTCCTGATACATCAGCAGCGCGACGCTGAGAGTACGGTCGGCCGGCCCCCCCTGCGTCATCACGTACGGCTCGGCAAA
>JALORT010000263.1 GCA_025458755.1 Methylotetracoccus sp. | reverse complement strand
CCGTTTGGCCGACGTTGCTCCGTGTTACGGTTGAGCGCACGGCGATCTGGTGACCTTTAATGCCAGCCTTTTCGAGGGTGCTGCTCACGGAAAGGCTTGGCGGCGCGCGATTCGGTACGATCTTCGCTTGGTACACGAAGGTGTATATAGCCCAGACTCCCGCGCCGATGATGGCGATCGTTTGCACTATGGTATTCAAGGTCTCGGCGCTGAATGCCCCGCGACCGATCCGTTCGGAGTGAGTTTCGTCTGGTGGGATCTGCATGTTCGGGCACCGGGTCTCTCGCGCCGACTGACGAGCCGGGTTCATTGTATTCGCGAATCGCACAGGTTTCCCGTTCCGGCGGAAATGCGTCAGCTCCGCTCCACACCGGATGAGCGGCGGCGGAAGGCGCGATCAGCGTTTGGTGCGCCCGGAGATGGTCAAGATCATCGCCGAGGCAGGAGCACGCCTCTTCAAAGCAGCGGGGACCGATATCGTAGGAGCAACGGCCGCCAACTGACAGGGTGGTAAGCTTGCCGCCGACGAGACCGGCGCTTGGAAGTGACAAAGCAGGCGGTACGGCTAGATACTCAGCCAAGATGCGTGGGCCAACGCCGGTTCAACGTCACAAGACGGTTTTCACATCCTTGAAGAAGACGGCGTTTTGTCCTGGGTTGGACGGCGGTCCGGCAGCACGCCGCACTCGGAGGCGAACCGGGCCGGATGCTTCCTGGCGGACCTGTCCAAAGAGCGATAACAATGCCATGGGCCGGGCGCCTCAGCGTGTGAGATGCGCATACGGCGGCAGGGTTTGTAGCCTCGCGTCGTCCAGCGGTCCGCCGATGGTGAAGTGATACAAGCTCTGATAGCGGGTATCGCTGAAGCCCAGCAATTTGTGGACCGGGTCGTCGAAATAGCAGCCGATGCCCGTTCCTCTGACGCCGGCGGCCTCGGCTTCCAAATACAACACCTGCCCGATCAGTCCGCACTCCCAGAACAGCCGACGGTACATCCAGGCCCCGATGTTTAAGCCTTCGTCGAAGGCGGCCAGCATGCCGAGGCTAAATGCACTTTCGCCGGCGATGTCCTGATGGCAGCTCAGTTGCTTCGCTGCGCGCTGTGCATTCGCTCGGGCCAATCGATACAGCCGCAGGTAGCCGGGACAGTTCTCGGCCGGTGCCCATTCGAACTCGCCGCGGATGGCTTGGCGCAGTCCGTCTTCCATACTCTCTCCGCGGCAGCACACGTAGAGCCCCGGCGGCAGCCCGACCACACGGTGGACAAACAGCAATAGACTGACGCGCGGCGGGTAGGGCCAGGCATCGAAAGGCGGCAAAGCAGGCCGCGGCAGGGTCGCATCGAGTATTCGCCACAGCGCGTTGGCGGGAATGCTGGTGACACCATCGAACGCCTGCGCGCTGCGGCGCTGACGGATCAGGTCGGCGGCGCGGACCTCGCAATGCGTGGGTAAGCACGGCGTCGGCTCTACTTCGGCACAGGCGGGTTCGGTGCGCGGCTTGAGCGTCGCGTGATCAACTTGGCCGATTACGGGCCACTGGTGGCTGTGGTTCTGGCTGAGGATATTCGCCTGCCCCTGCCAACGGCCGGTGGCCAGTCCCTGCAGCAGGCGGTCAGCGTCGACCGGTTCCGCAAAACGCGGCCCAACCCCACACATCAGGTCCGGCGCCTCGCGCTCGGCCGCGCCGAAATCCTTCTCCCGGTCCAGCCCGAACAAACGCGCGATGTCCGCGTCCCCCCAGTTGTCCAGCAGCCGTACTTTCCAGCCCAACACTGCGGCGGCGTAGCACAGCGCTCCCAAGGCATGTCCAATGTCGTGCTGGCAATAACGGAAAGCCCGCTCGCCGTATTTCCAGGCTTCGCGCCAGTGGATCGAACTGAAGCCTACCAGCAGCCCGGCGAAAGGCCAGTCGGTCCGGCAGCGTCGCTCTAGCACATGGTCGCGACTCTGATAGTGATAAACGCCCGGTTCCAGCCGCGCAATTCCCGCGCCGGCCACCACGTAACCTTCGGTCGGATGGAGGTTGCCGCTGGAGGGATTGCAGCGCAGCGCCCAGTGGTCTCCGCCGAAGGATTTCCAAGCGGACAGTCCCAATGACAGTTCCAGCAGAGTTGCCAATGTTTCAAGCGTGAGCGGTTGCTCCGGTACTCTGCCGGGCTGGAACAAATCGGCATACAGCGCGTCGTGCCGGTCGGCCGCGAGCGGCAGCGGGATTTGCTCCGCGCCCGCGTAGCGGCGGAATGGATCGGGCTGCGTGGCCCAGTCCATGAAACCGGGACCGGATGCGTAGCGGTCAAAACCATGCTTGGTGCGCTGGTGGTAGCTGCGGACTTCGGCCTGCGCGTCAAGATGTGACATGCTTGCTCCGACAAGTTCTGAATGAGGCGGCTGATCCGACTTAACGGCTCGTGCAGAAGGCACTGAGAAGCCAGAAGCCTTGGCGGCGTTTCATCGCAAATTTTCAGGAGTGACCGATCGGCGAGCCGCTTGGTCGCACGGGTGCAGCATGCGCTCTCGAAGGAAGCGCTGCGTTCCTCGGCACCGCCCGTTGCACTTGGTCATTGCAGGAACTGGACCAGCCGGCTCAGTCCCAAACCTCTTCATACAGCCGCTCGATGGGAATTTCGAGTTCCACCGATTGGAAGGGGATTAACGCCCCGTCGGTATAAATGCTCATTTCCCAGCCGGCGTCCTCGCGCCGGTACACCCGAACATCCATGCACTCTTGGGAGATCAATACATATTCCCGGAGACTTTCACGCTCTGGTAGGCCCGGCGTTTCTCCCCGGCATCATAGGCCGCCGTCGAGTCGGAAAGCACTTCGACGACCAAGACCGGCTGTTCACGGTAATGGCAGTCGACCGTCTTTTCGCAGAACACCATCACGTCGGGACAGTAATAGGCATCCGCCTGCCGTGCCCGTAGCTTCACATCGGCGATGAAAACCCGGCACGCGAGCCACGGAGATGAATACGCAATATCGTTGCTAAATTGAGTGCGATGATATTGTGCGCATCGCTGCTCCCGGTCATCGCGTAGAGGCGACCGGCGACGTATTCATGCTTGATGGGACTGACGCGCTCCATGTCCAGATAGGCCTGCTCGGTGAGCTCAGCGTTCTGTATCACGACTGTGGCCATGACATCTCCGGGCGAATGAACTGAATTCCGCAGTCTCATGCAGTCTAGCGCGGTTCTTGTGCTGTCGTACGGCGCGTGAAGTCGCGATTCACAACAAGCGAACCGGCTCGCCGTCTTCCCGCAGTTGGGCGTTGGTCGGCACAGCCATGCCTTCGATCTTGGCTTGAGCGCTCAGAAGGCGGTCGAAAGGATCGTTGTGCAGTGACGGCATCGCGTACCGGGACTTCTCGCTCCGCGCTCATCGACGATACCACATTCCGAGACGGCGAGCAGTCCGCCAGCGTGGCGTTCGCGGACGCCAGGACGAACCCCGCTGCATCAACCCGGACGGAAATCCAACCGGCAGAGTTCTTTCGCGGCATGTATTCGTCCGGTCAACAGCAGTTTTTTAAGCGTCCTGATGCGTGTCATATACCGATCGGTGAACTCGCCGAAAACCTGCGGCAATCGCTGCCGTTCCAGTGGTGACAGATGGGCGTCGAAGGCAGCGGCTACGCAGAGCAGATCCAGCAGGAAATAGCGCTCCTCGGCCGTCACCCGGTTCAGCAACGGCACGAAGACCGACCAGTCGTCATAGTCGCCGCGGTCTTCAACCGCCAAGGTCTCACTGAACTTGACCAGCAGCATCAGCATATTCGGATGGTAGTTCTGTGTCATCACCATCATCGTGCTGATCGCTCGGATGGCGCCTTCTTTCGCCATTGGCGACAGGTGGCCGAGGAAGTCGTCGCTCAGGATCTCATCGGTAAGGTAATGCGCCAGACGATGTCCGAACAAGCGCAGCCTGGCCTCGCGAGCCACACGGTACATCACCAGCGCATTCCAGAGACCTGCTACGGGCACCGAGACCCAAGCGAGCCCCACCCGCAGCGCCAGCTTCCCGCCCATCCGGCGCAGCAGGAACTTGACGGCAACCGTGCTAAAAAACACCTTGCCCTTGTAAAGCAGCCCTATCAGAAACAGCTTCGGCTTGGAAACGTATTTCAGCGGATCGACGCTGAGATAGCGGACGACGGGATCCGGCAATTCGAGGGCGGCGCGGGCGAGCAGATTGGACACGGCATCGTCACCGGGAAGCAGCGGATCGTCGTTGGCC
>JALORT010000262.1 GCA_025458755.1 Methylotetracoccus sp. | reverse complement strand
GACGGCGTGAAGGACGGCTATCTGATCAATCCAACGGTGGTGGACGCCCGCACCGAGATCACGACCGAGCTGCTCTCCGCGGAGGGCTTTGTTGCTTCGTTCACCGACGATACCGGTGAGGATCAGCAGGAGGCCTTCAAACAGCGCGAGTTCGAGCGGCGCTTCTTTTCCGAGGCCACGAACCAGCTGCTCTGCCTGACCTTCGTGGAGAATGCCCTGCGTGATCCTATCAGCGGCGAGATGGGCAAGTCGATCGTCTTTGCGGTCAGCCAGAACCACGCCGCCAAACTGGCGCAGGTCTTCAACCTCATCGCCGACCGCATGTTTCCCGGCCGGTACCAGTCCGACTTCGCTGTGCAGGTCACGTCATCCGTTGCCGACGCGCAGCAGTTCGCGGTCAACTTCGCCAATAACAACCTGCTGGGCTCTGGTAATTTCATTCCGGCCTACAGAACCAGCAAGGCACGCATCTGCGTGACGGTCGGCATGATGACCACCGGCTACGACTGCACCGACATTCTCAACCTCGGCCTGTTCCGGCCGATCTTTTCACCCACCGACTTCATTCAGATCAAGGGTCGCGGCACACGCCGGCACGACTTCTTCGACCAGCTCTTCGATGAAACCATCAAGCCTGACGTGCCGCAGCCGCAGAAGACGGCTTTCAAGCTCTTCGACTTCTTCGCCAACTGCGAATACTTCGAGACCGAATTCAACTACGATGAGGTGCTGCAGCTCCCCCGCCCCACAGCCCGGCGACCGGATGAAGGCGGTGACGCGAGCCCGGTCGTTTATGAGGGCACCTACCAGCACCTCGGCAGTGACATCCTGGCCTCGATCAAGGAAGAGCCGGTGGGCTTGGAAGGCATGAAGATCGACCGCATGTTCTTCGAGAAGTTCGCGGACACGGTGCGCGCCGATCCCACGATTGCGGCCGCCGTCGAAGCCGGGCAATGGGAGCGCGTGATCGACTACGTCAACCGCGAGGTCTTCGACAAACCCGAGGAATACTACAACCTCGAAAAACTGCGCCGAGCCGCCGCCGCCGACCGCCGCCTGACGCTGCGCGAGATTCTGCAAAAAGCCTTCGGCCTCATTCCGCGCTTCAAGTCCAGAGACGAGCTGATGGAAGAAGAATTCGCCAAATTCGTGGCCGACACCAAACCCACCGAGGCTGAGGCTATCCCGGCCATCAAGGCCTTCTTCAAAGCCTATCTCACCAGCGGCGGCGTGCGCGACATCATCGACGGCCGCCAGTACACCGACCTGGCCACCCACCCGATGTTCTCGACCCGCGATTTTAAGGCCGTGCCGGCCAGATACCGGACGCTCGTTCCAGAGTATGTGAAGGACTACGTTCCGCTGAACCAGTTTGCGGTGTGAGTGCAGTTGTGGGAGAATCGGATACGACGCCAACTCAACATCCAGGGGCACAGTCTGCCATGGCAAAAATCCGACCGAGCGGCGGTTACCGCCAACTACGCAGCTTTCAGATGGCCACCATCATCTACGATGCCACCTACTGGTTTTGCGAGCGTTTCCTGGACGCGCGCTCACGCCTGGGCGATCAAATGGTTCAGGCCGCGCGCAGTGGCCGGCAAAATATCGCCGAGGGTAGCCGTGCCGCCGCCACCTCCTCCCAGACCGAGCTCAGGCTGGTCAACGTCGCCCGCGCCAGTTTGGACGAGCTGCTCCTGGATTACGAGGACTTTCTGCGGCACCGTCATTTCAGGAAGTGGGAACCCAATGACTCCGAGGCGCTTGCCGTGCGCCGTATCGGGCAGCAGCAGCCAACCGATCCGCCCGACGCGAACACACTGTCGGACGAGCAGCGCTATGCACGCTATGCCCAATGGCTCGACCATGAGAATCCCGCCATACGGGCCAATGCCTTGATTTGCCTCATCAACCAGACCAACTATCTGCTCGATAAACAAATCGCCGCGCTGGAGGCGCAGTTTATCAAGGAAGGCGGCTACAGCGAGCAGCTTGCCGCCGCCCGCCTCGCCGAAAGAAATCGCAAGAAACAAGACCAACCGGCGGACCCGATACCCAGCTGCCCCCAATGCGGCAAAGCCATGGTGCTGCGCACGGCCAAAAAGGGCACTCGCGCCGGAAAACAGTTCTGGGGCTGCTCCGCTTATCCCGACTGCACAGGCCTGGTGGAAGTATGAAACATACGTCACATCCATCGGATACGACAGACAAATCACCAGGTAGCCCATGCTAGACACCGATACCAAACGCCGCATTGATACCGCCCGCGACATCCTCGTAGGCAAAGTGCCCGACCCCAAGAGCCAGGTCGAGCAGATCACCATCGCCCTGATCTACAAGTTCATGGATGACATGGACGCCGAGTCCGAGGAGCTGGGTGGTCACCGCAAGTTCTTCGCTGGCGACTTCGCCCGTTACGGCTGGGCCAGGCTGATGCGTGCCGGCCTGGGCGGCTACGAGACCCTCAACCTCTATGCCGAGGCCATCACCAGGATGCCGGAGAACCCCGGCATTCCCCCGCTCTTCCGCGATATCTTCAAAAACGCCTTTCTGCCCTACCGCGACCCGGAAACACTGCGAGCCTTCCTCAAGGTCATCGACGAGTTCGAGTACGACCATTCCGAGCGGCTGGGTGATGCCTTCGAATACCTGCTCTCGGTACTCGGCTCCCAGGGTGATGCCGGACAGTTCCGCACCCCGCGCCACATCATCGATTTCATGGTTGCTGTCGTCGATCCGCAGAAGACCGAGACTGTGCTCGACCCGGCCTGCGGCACCGCGGGGTTCCTGATCTCATCCTACAAACACATCCTCAGGGCCAACACTGACGCCAACGGTAACAGCACACTGACCCCGGACGAAAAGGGCCGCCTCGCCGCAAACTTCCGGGGCTACGACATCTCACCCGACATGGTACGCCTCTCGCTGGTGAACCTGTACCTGCACGGCTTCGCTGACCCGCACATCTACGAATACGACACCCTCACCAGCCAGGAGCGGTGGAACGAGTACGCCGACGTCATCCTTGCCAACCCACCCTTCATGTCGCCGAAGGGCGGCATCAAGCCACACAACCGCTTCTCGGTGCAGAGCAAACGCAGCGAGGTGCTGTTCGTGGACTACATGGCCGAGCACCTGACGCCCGGCGGCCGTGCCGGCATCATCGTGCCCGAGGGCATCATCTTTCAGAGCCAGACCGCCTACAAAGACCTGCGGAAGATGCTCGTGGACACCGCCCTGGTCGCCGTCGTCTCGCTGCCGGCGGGCGTGTTCAACCCCTACTCCGGCGTCAAGACCTCGATCCTGATCCTCGACAGGTCGCTGGCCAGGAAGACGGACACCATCGCCTTCTTCAAGATCGAAAACGACGGCTTCGGCCTCGGCGCCCAGCGCCGCGAGATTGACAGGAACGACCTGCCACAGGCCCGGGCCGAGATCGGAGAATACCTGGGCTGCCTGCGGGCTGGGGAATCAGTAGCCGACTTCCAGCCTACGCTCGGCCTGATCGTGGAGAAGGAGAAGATCGTTGCGAACGGGGAGTACAACCTCAATGGGGAGAGGTATCGAGAGGGGGCAGCACGAAAAGCGGCGTTTCCCCACGTTCGGCTTGACGCAATCGCCGAGATTACGGCCGGCAATTCTGCGCCGCAGGGCGACGAGTACTTCAGGGGCGGTCAGTTCCCGTTTGTCAGAACATCTGATGTTGGGACAGTCCACCTCTCCGACAATTTCATCGGTACAGCCGACAAAGTGAATCAGAGGGCCGTTGATGAGCTTCGACTGAGGATTTTTCCAGCTGGGACAATCCTCTTCCCCAAGAGCGGGGCCTCAACATTCCTGAATCACCGCGTCGTGATGGGCGAAGCAGCCTATGTATCGAGCCACCTCGCCTGCATCGTCTGCGACGAAACGAAGGCTCTGCCGAAGTACGTCTATTCACTACTGTGCCAGGTGGACGCACGCCAGATCACGCCGGACCAAGCCTATCCATCTCTTCGATTGACGGAGATTGGCAGTATAGAGGTCCCCCTCCCACCGCTAGACGTGCAGAAGGAGATCGTGGCGGAGATCGAGGCCTATCAGAAAGTCATCGACGGCGCCCGCGCCGTCCTCGACAACTACCGCCCCCACATCCCCATCCACCCCGACTGGCCAGTGAAAGACTTGGTGGAGGTCGCCACGAAGATCACCGACGGAACACACGTCACGCCTAACTACACGGATTCGGGCATTCCATTTCTCC
>JALORT010000261.1 GCA_025458755.1 Methylotetracoccus sp. | reverse complement strand
CGCAGGACCTTCGGACGCCGGGCCCGCCCCGGTGGACGGCGCGCTCAGATCGCATTGACGCGCTCCAGGCGTTCGCGGGCCGCCTGAACCTCGAGACAGTATTCTGCGGTCGGACGCGCCATCAGGCGTTTCAACCCGATCGGCTCGCCGGTTTCCAGGCAGAAACCGTAACTGCCATTCTCGATGCGAGCCAGGGCCGCCTCGATCTTTCGCAGATGCTTGCGCTCGCGGTCGCGCAGACGCTGCTCCAGCAGATTCTCTTCCTCAACCGTCGCGCGGTCGTTCGGATCGGATAAAGGCACGTTCTCTGACAAGTGAGCTTTTGTCTCATCGGCGTGCATCAGAATTTCACCCCGCATTCGCATCAAGCGGGTACGAAAGTAGGCGAGTTGCTCCCGATTCATGTAGTCGCCCTCGTCCGTGGCGAGCAGCGTGACCTCGCCCAGCGGTTTCACAAGTTGCTCAGCACCGCTTCGGGACTGTCTCTCGCCGATACTCATCCGTTGTCCTCGTTCATCTCTTTCATGCTCGTTCTACACCGGCCGCCCACGGTCAGTCAGATGTCCGCGACGCCTATGAAGGCCGGTGAATCACCCTACACCTAACCGACCGTGGCATCGCATGCAGAAATCGGGTGTGGAATTCGGGATTCAGCGCAATACAAGCTCCCGCCAGCACGCCGTTGATGACCTGCACCCCGGCATGCCGCAGCACCGCGTAGCCACGCCCTCTGTGGCGCGGATCCGGATCAGTGGCCCCGACCACGACACGGGCAATCCGCTCCCGAATGATCAGTTCGGTGCACGGCGGGGTCCTCCCCCAGCTGCTGCAAGGCTCCAGTGTGACATAAAGCGTCGCGCCGATCAGAGAGTGTCCCGCCGCGCGTGCATTGGCGACCGCATTCGCCTCGGCGTGCGGCGCGCCGGCCCGTTCGTGAAACCCTTCCCCCAGAACCATACCGCCGCTGATGATGACCGCCCCGACTGCGGGGTTCGGGTGAGTCCGCCCCTGCCCCCTTCTCGCCAGCGCGATCGCCTGACGCATCCAGTTTTCGTCAGAGGTGCTCGCGGCCGGGTTCACGACTCCCTCGCCGCCGCTTGCTCGGCTGCCGTTTCGAACCAGGCGACCACCCGCCGCCAGTGCACCCGACCATAGCGTTGCACGAAGCGCCGCGTTTCATCGGCAGCCGGTTCTCTCAGAACGTTCAATCGGCTGGCAATGTACTCGGGCGTGAGCGGGATGCCACACTCGACTTCAATGCAATGCCGCCAGGCACTGTAAGTCTGCGGAATGACGTTCATCGTGCGAATCCTCAAGGATTGAATTAGCAAAGAGCGCCCCCCGCACCGCACCGTGTCGCGCGCTGAAGCATATCTCTGCACATCCGAAGATCTCGGTGGGACACTCGGCCCAATGCCGCGGGTCGGGCGTGTCGTGGCTCATTCAGATCAGGTCCAGCGTCAACAGCAGTCGCCGGACGTTTTCGCCCTCTGTAATGTGGGGTGAGCGGTGCACCGTACCCCGTCCTTCGTTCCCCTCCCAGCGTTCACCCTTCATGAGCGCGATGGCATAAGGGGGCAGCTGGTTCAGGGCAGCGGTGTTCCGGATCAGCCCCGAGGTTTCGTCCGGCATGCCTCCCGCGCCCGCGCCCAGCCGCCGACGGTCGACCGCGTGTTCCGGCAACCACTCCGTGCCGTGCCCGCCGTACGTACACACCATCCTGGCCGTCACGAAATCCGTGTGAAAGCGAGGACACATGGGCTTGTCCAGCAAGCGCAAGCGTAGCCCTACGGATTCGACTTCGAACAAATCGCAGAACAGGGCGGTCAGTCTGACCACATCCCGACGCCACGCGTCCCTTTCCACAACGGTTTCCCGGTAGGCAGCGGGCAGCAAATCACGGCCGTCGAAGTGCTCGAACCGTATCGCTCGCGCCACCTCGAAGGGTTTGGCCGCCGCCAGCAGACTGTGCACGAAGCGCTCGATCTCCAGCTCCGGTTCTCGTTCGATGATGCACAGATTGATATCGGGTTCGTAGATCGACGCAAGGTCGGCCAAGTGGCATGAGCGCACTGCGCGAGGTTCTGCAAGCGGTAAGCTCTGTTTCGAGAGAGGCGAAGTGTTCATTAAATCCTCACGTCGCAATCAGTCGGAAGGCGCAGTTGAACCGGGGGACGTCTGCAGCAGGGCGTTCGTGCGGCAAGTCGGCGGAGCGCCAATGCGGGAGCGGGTCGGATAGCCGCGCCAGGCTGCCTGGAGCTTCGCACCGTGCTCGCCGCGAAATCTGAACGTCTCTGCGGCCGGGAACGGCTCGGAAACGCCGTTCAATTCCATCGACAGGTAATCCGAACGACCCTCTCCAACGAACCCGCTGACCTCGACGAGCAACTCCTCGCGCCAGGTGAGGCGGATGCAGCCGTTCGACATCTCCACAAAGTTCTCGACGGCGCGGCCCAACATGGCTTCGCTCTCTACTAGAGACGCGTCCACGTCCATGTCGCTCCTATCCCGGACGACAACGGCGACTCTCAGATCCTCTCGATTCGCCAAGGTGGGCCTCCCGGGATCGAGGATGCTGCAACGAACCCCGGCCAGCGGGTCGGGGTGGCTCTCCCAATTGTTTCGAACGCTCTGCTGCATGGAACCAAGCATGATGGAGGTTGCCGGTCTGGCAATCCCTTTATGTGACGTTATAACATTTTTATCACCGGCGGTGAAGTTGTCAACTTTGCGTGCAGGTGCCAGAGCGGCAGCGGTAATGTGTGCCGCGCGATCGACGCGCAACAGCACGCGCCCTCAGCGCGGCGAACAACAGACCGGCTGGCCGTGGATGGACACTGGAGGTCAACGAGGTGGGAGGGGGTGCCGCTGAGCATGTGGCACGAGCGACCCCGAGGCGGAGATCAGCGACGCGGACGGCGTTTATGACCGGATCGGCGCGGCACGGCGTATGGTCATGGCATCACCCCAGCATCAAGGCGGTCGATCCCGGCAGCCCCAGTGACGCCGACGCTTCGCGCCGAACGGGACCGATCACGGCGCGAAGGGCGATCGCTGAGGTGCTGTCAGCGGTCTGATCGATCGGAACGCGAATTACTCTGATTGGAATACAGGGATGGCAAGCCGAACAATGGCAACTGCCCCGCATCAACTACCCTCGCAGATCATCCGCAAAGATGGACTGCCTTGAGGGATTATTGTGGTCGGCTGGGGCGTTCCGACTGGCGCAGCGGCGCGTGTTCCGGTCGGGCCGACTTGTCGGATGAGGTCGCGGGGCTTTCGCTGAGCTTCCTGAGCATGTCCTCCCAGGAACTGTATTGCTTGAACGCCGGATCGCCCGTGGCAATCTTGATGTTGACCTCCCTCTTGGCCAGCTCGATCACTTCCTCGGGGCTCAGGCCGTTCACAGCTTGCGCGAACGAGTCGGGGCCTTCTTCCGACTTCAATTTATCCAGAATGCCGAACGCCGTATCGAACGTAATCCGTTCATCGGTGTTGAGATACTTCTTGGCCTTGATCGCGGACTTGTACGCTGCCTCCCTCGAGGCTCCGTTGATCTCATCCGTGCGAGACATGAACGCCGGAAGGAAGTAAATGACCGCCAACAGCGCCATCACGGCTGCTAAAATTTTCATGGACTCACCTACAGTTGCTTTTGTGAACACATTATATCGTCTGCCCGAGCCGATCGTGATTTCCCCTGCACGGGGTCTGATGTGAAGCGGCTCATTAGCCTCGGCGTCGCCGCGCTGTTCGCCGCGTGCGCGCATGATCTCAGCTTGATGAAAAAGGAGGAAACCCTCAACGCTTATCGATCGGCGATACGCTGGAGCGCCTTCGAGCAGGCTTCAGCGTTCCGAAGCGACCGGGCGCCACACCGCCGCACCTCGCCAAACTTGAAGGACATCCACGTGACCGGTTATGAGATCCTGGCCGAACGCGAGAACAAGACCCAACAGACCCTGCTACAGACTGTGGCGATCCGCTACTACCGCACCGGGGATCTGATCGAAAAAACCACGATGGATGAACAGGACTGGCGCTACGACCCGGAGCGCGAAAAGTGGATGCTCCACAGCGCTCTTCCCCATTTCGAATAATCGGGTCTCGTCCGAGTTCGAGTCATCCCACGGCTGCGTTCCGGGAATCGTGTTCCCGCATTCTCTGCCACCCCGACTCCGGCAGCCGACTAGAGAATGAAATAACCCCAAGGGTGTAGAACAGCCGGCGCGCTGGCTCGGAACCCTTACAGCCAGTACACGAAGATAAAAAGACCCAGCCACACCACATCGACGAAATGCCAGTACCACGCCGCCGCTTCGAAGGCAAAGTGGTGCTCGGCGCTGAAATGACCCCGCGCGCTTCGGATCAGTACCACCGTCAGCATGATGGCCCCGATCGTCACATGCAAACCGTGGAATCCGGTCAGCATGAAGAAGGTCGACCCATAGATGCCCGTACCCAGCGTCAGCCCCATCTCGGTGTAGGCCTCATGGTATTCCACGCCCTGAAGGAACACGAAGAGGAATCCCAGTGCGACCGTCGCGATCAGGCCTTGGATCAGTTGGGGACGGTTATTGGCCAGCAAGCCCCAGTGCGCCCAGGTCACCGTGCCGCCGCTGCTCAGCAGGATCAGCGTGTTCAGCGCCGGGATACCCCACGCCCCCATGGGCTCGAAATGGCCACCCTCCTTGCCGCCGATCATACCCGGACCATTGGTCGGCCAGACCGCGTCGAAGCCTTTCCAAATCAGCTCGTTGCTGGCATGCAACGCGCCTTCGCCGCCCAGCCAGGGCACCGCATAGACGCGAGCGTAGTACAGCGCCCCAAAAAACGCAGCAAAGAACATCACTTCGGAGCCGATGAACCAGATCATCCCCCAGCGGAACGAGACATCCACCTGATGATTGTAAGAGCCTGCCAGGCTCTCCTTCACCACAGTGCCGAACCAACCGAACAGCATCGCGATCATGATCGCGGCACCAAGCCACATCATGCCGGAACCGATCGCGGCGCCGTTCAGGAAATTGGCAAATCCCGCCAGCAGTGTCGTCAGCCCGATCGAACCGACAATGGGCCAGGTGGCCTTGTGCGGCAGGTAGTAGGAATCTTTATGAAACATAGGGTTCCCCTGGTGTTTTAGGTGGCGAATGGATAGTGAGAATTCAGTTCTGCTTCCGGTCCGTGATGTCGAAGAACGTGTACGACAGCGTCATTTCCTTGATCTCCCCGGGCAGCGCCGGATCGACGACGAACCGCACCGGCATCTCGCGTTCTCGATGCGGCTCAAACTCCTGTTCGGCAAAACAGAAGCATTCCGCCTTCTTCAAATGCTCAGCGTAGAGTCCCGGCGCGATGCTGGGAATCGCCTGACCCACCAGCTTACGGTCGGTCAGATTCTCACCGTAAAACCTGACGGTGTAATACTGCCCCGGATGCACTTTCAGCTTGCTCGTTTCGACGCGGAACGCGAGCGGCATACCCTCGTTCAACGAAGTCAGGAACTCCACCGTGACTTCGCGCGACAGATCGACCGGGTACTCTCCGACCGCCGTCGGGTCCCCTTTGACCTTGCCGTTCAGCCCGGTCCATTCACAGAATGCGTTGTAGAACGGCACCATCGCGAAACCGAATCCGAACATCGCGATTGCGATGAACACGATACGCCGCATGAGACGGGCATTCGCCCGGTTTCTTTGTTCGCTATTCACGGGTGCGACGCCGAGTAAATCGTGCTGACGATGGAATACACGTAGAGTGCGACCGCAAACAGCGCAATGGCACCGGCGAGTGCAAGGTTCTTCTTACGTTGTTCCATGAGCTGTTCAAACATCAAACCGTGCGGCCCGAGACCGCACGGC
>JALORT010000260.1 GCA_025458755.1 Methylotetracoccus sp. | reverse complement strand
CCGGGTTAATCTGACCCATGGTTATTTACCTCACCCCGCTCCATTTGTCCAGCACATTCTGTCAGGCGGTCAGTCGCACTTTCGATTGCACCCGGTTCTCCGTTTGTGCTTGCCCGGCGGCGGAGCGGGGTGTATAAAGGGCAATGAAAGCGGATGGGTCATCGCCTATAATGGCGGCATCGCAAGACAGCGGGCGCGACCCGGAAGCGGCGAGATCGATATCACCCAAGCCAGGGACGGAACAGCACGCCTAGCAAATACTCGCAACATCTATTTATCCTTCGTTCTTCGGATTCAGTTCTTGCCGAACAAGCATCCCGCTGTGTTCTTCATAAACGGCGGCATGTCTCCAAGCCATGCCAAATGGCCGGATTAACTCATGAGGTTTTTTTATGTCAGGTGAAAAAGTGACGGGCACCGTAAAGTGGTTCAACGACGAGAAGGGCTTTGGATTCATTGCCCGGGAAGGCGGTGCCGATGTCTTCGTCCATCACAGCGCCATCCAGGGCGGTGGATTCAAGTCCCTGAAAGAAGGGCAGAAAGTCACGATGGAAGTGACGCAAGGTCAAAAGGGGCCGCAGGCGGAAAACGTGGTACCGCTGTAAGCATACGGCAGCGACCATCAAAATCGTGGACCGGGCCTGGCCGACGAGACTAATCCATCGTTTCTGCGCCTCCCGGTTCACTGCTCCAGTCGCGAGAAAAGTTGGTCCAGCCAGGCGGCCGGCATTTCCGCGACGCCGCGTCGGATCCATTCCTGCCACCACTGAGAGATTTCCCGGAAGTCTTCTTCTGTGAAACGGTGCTCAGACATTTTGTAGGAGTCGCGTCGATACAGCACGATATCCAGCGGAAAAGCGACATCCGTTGCGCTGGTGCGGGTGGCGTCAAACGAGAGATACCCGACTTTCAGTGCCCAGGACAGTGAATCGGTGTAGCGAAGCGCCCGATCAAGGATGGGTTTGCCGTATCCTGTCTCCCCGATGATGTAGTACGGAGAGGAAGTGGCGGTTTCGACCCAATTCCCTTCGGGATAGATCATGTAGAGCTTGTGCTCCTTGTCCTTCTCCAACTGGCCCCCGACCAGCGCGTACAGATTGAACCAGATGTTGCTGTTCCGGAGCGCCTGGCCATCTTCCTGCGCTACTCGGCGCACTTGTCCCGAAAACGCGTTTACCGCCTCGTAGAGCTTGTCGAATTTCGTGTCCTGCTGCTCCAGCACTTCCTCGAAATAAGTCACCGCCTTGTCGCGCACCGAGCGCAGGCCCGAGGTCATCAGGAATAGGCTGTGCTTGTTGGACTGATGGATCGTGACCTTGCGCGAGGTAATGAACTCCGTGCCCGTGGTGATGCGGGTGTCCGCGATGGCCAATAGGCCGCTTTCCAACTTGATACCGAGACAAAAGGTCATGGGATTTCAAATCTATTCATAAGGTTATTGTGGTGCCGCCGATTCCGACGGTGCGGACGCGCGTTCCGACGCGGAGTTGCGGGAAAAACGCAATACGTCCATTTCAATGATCGCGAACGCGATGATCCAGATGAGTGCGTCGTAAGCATCCAGCCATTCGCCATGCCACGCCCAGGCCAGTACTAGCAGGGCAAGCGCTCCGTACAGTAACAGCGAGAGTGCAAAAAATAGCCTGGGCCAACGAGCGACCCACTGTGGGAATCGCACTTCGAGTTCGAGCATGGCGACGACGCCGATCCACAGCGCTGTGTTCATTGCGTCGAGCCATGCGTGCTCTTCAAAGAAGGCGATGGCTGCGAGACCGATACCCACGATGGCCGCGATGCGTGCGGCGTGGATTGCGGCGGTAAGCCAGTTCCCGCGCCAACGGCCCTTCAAAACGGTCTCCCATTCGAACAGGAGCAGCAAGGTCAGCCAAGCGATGGCATCCAGCGCGGCGCTCGGCACGTCGCCGACCGTGTAGATCGCGGCGTCGATGGCCAGAAGAAGCAGAATGACCACCTTGAAGATTGCATACTTCTGGAAGGGAGAACGGGGAGTGCTCATGACCTGATCCCTCATTGGCGTAGTCACCGGCCCGCCGCGGTGCCGTGCGCTCACGTTATTGCTTCGTCAGCGTCAGGCGACGCAAGGTGGAGGCTGCAGGCCTTGCGTTCAAGAATTTCATCGAGTCCGCTTGTTGGAAGGAGGCGCACAGCGCGATGAGTTCGCAAGCGCTCCGGTGACCACGCCCCTGGCTCTTCGCAGGTGCGGGTTCGTGCGGCAGATCAGGTGGCTCGGCGGGTCAAAAAACGATCGAGTTGATTGGCGAATGCCTGCCGATCGCTGTGGTTGAATGCCGCAGGGCCGCCGATCTCGACACCGCTGGCGCGCAGTTCCTCTCTCAGGTTGCGTAAGGCCAGGTGCTCGCGGACATTGTCCTTGGCGTAAAACGCGCCGCGCGGATTCAAGGCATGCGCGTCGCGATTGATGACGACAGCGGCCAGCGGAATGTCGGCGGTGACGACCAGATCGTTCGGTTCGATTTCCTGCACGATCCGGTCGTCGGCGGCATCGAAGCCGCCCGGCACCCGAATGGTCTTAATCCAGGGTGAAGGCGGAACGCGCAACGGCTGATTGGCAACCAGCGTCAGCGGAACACGGACACGCTCGGCCGCCCGGAACAGAATGTCCTTGATGGCTGCCGGGCAGGCGTCCGCGTCCACCCAGATCCTCATTAACGTCCTCGATGTGTCGGCGTCGGTGAAAACAGGGCGGCGTGCTCAGATTCTGGCCTTTTGCGGGCAGTCTCTGCAGGTCGCGATGGAGAGGCCGTGGTGGTTCCCCGTATCGGAGCGGTCTGGCGTCCATAACGGCTCTGTCCCCGTTCGGACCCCGCATTTGCAGTGGCGGGGCGCGTTTGGCGAACGTCACGCTGATGGCGTGGGCGCGGTCCCCGCGCCGCCTCTTCGGCGACATGGGCTGGCGGCACGAAACCTTCGACCTTGATCCGAGGGATTTCACGCTTGATCAAGCGTTCGATACCCTTCAGCAACTTGAGCTCTTCCGCATCCACCAGCGACACCGCTATGCCGCTGCTGCCGGCCCGGCCGGTGCGGCCGATCCGGTGCACATAATCTTCAGGCACGTTGGGCAGCTCGAAATTCACCACGCGCGGCAGTTGGTCGATGTCGAGTCCGCGGGCGGCGATGTCGGTCGCGACCAGTACGGGCAGGCTGCCGTCCTTGAATTTCGCCAGCGCCTGCGTGCGCGCCGACTGGCTCTTGTTGCCGTGAATCGCGGCGGCGGAGATACCGTCCTTGACCAATTTCTCGGCGAGCCGGTTGGCGCCGTGCTTGGTGCGGGTAAAGACCAGCACCTGTTCCCAGTCGTGATGACGAATCAAATGTGACAGCAGGTCGCGTTTGTGCTGCTGGTTGACCACATGCACCGTCTGGTCCACCAGCTCCGATGCCGCGTTGCGGCGGGCGACTTCGACGTACTCCGGTTTATGCAGCAAGCCGTCGGCCAGCGCGCGAATCTCGTCAGAAAACGTGGCCGAAAACAAAAGGTTCTGGCGATGCTTCGGCAGTAGCGCAAGTATTTTCCGGATGTCCCGGATGAAACCCATGTCCAGCATGCGGTCCGCCTCATCCAGCACCAGGATTTCGACGCCGGACAGATCGACCGTCTTTTGCCCGACGTGGTCAAGCAGGCGGCCCGGGGTGGCGACCAGAATGTCCAACGGTCGCCGCAGCTTTTCGATCTGCGGGTGGATGCCGACACCGCCGAACATCACCATGGATTTCAGCGGCAGGTAGCGTCCATAAGTCCGCACCGCCTCTTCGACCTGCGCCGCGAGTTCGCGGGTCGGGGTCAGCATCAGGCAGCGGGGACGGCCGGTCCGCGCGTTCACGTTCGGCTTTTCCGATAGCCGCTGCAGAATTGGCAACGCGAATCCAGCGGTCTTGCCGGTTCCGGTCTGGGCGCCGGCCAGCAGATCGCTGCCGGTCAATACCAGCGGAATGGCTTTAATCTGGACCGGGGTGGGCTTGCTGTAGCCGGCATCTGCGACGGCGCGCAAAAGGGCGGGGGCCAGTCCGAGACCGGCGAAATCAATTTCGGAAGACGTAACAGTACTCCAGCGACGGCCTACCGCTCGCGTGAAGCGGCACCAATCGAGGCTGACGAAACGGGGATCGGGAAGATCGGGGTTGAAACAGGACCGGTGTGCCGATTGGTCGGGCACAACGTTTCCATAGTATACGTTACGCGGCGGAAAAAGCCACTGCTCGCAGTGCTGT
>JALORT010000259.1 GCA_025458755.1 Methylotetracoccus sp. | reverse complement strand
TTATCGAAGAGCTTTCCCTGGTTCTCGGTCCACACTTGGCGAAATTTCCGACGCAGCCGAAACCGACTAACGGCGTGGAAAGCATCGAGAGCTTTCAGAAGGTAGTCCGCCAGCAACTGAATAAACAGGTCGATCCCGAGCTGCAGGCGCTAGACGCCAGCCTGGCCAGCTTCATCGGCTTGCTGCTTACACTCGATCGCGACCAGCAGCATCGCTTGGTCGAGCGTTTACAAACCGCGATTCTTGGTGATCTGCCGGCGACTCTGCAGAAGCTGCGACAAGGGCTGCTGGCGACACCGATCACCCGCGAAAGCTTGCCGTCCGACATCGTCGAGCGATGGGTCAGCCCGGGAGGCTTGTATCGCCTGCAGATCTTTCCGAAACAGGATTTGAACGACCTCGACAATCTGCGCGACTTTATTCGCGAAGCGCAGGCGGTGGATCCCGACGTCACCGATGTCCCGGTGACCTACCTCGAATCCATGAACGCGGTCGTGCGTGCGTTCCAGGAAGCGTTCAGTGCGGCCTTCCTGGCGATAACGCTTCTTTTGCTGCTGATCCAGCGCAATGTCCGCGACACACTGCTGGTACTGCTTCCGCTGCTGCTCGCGTCCCTGTTCACCGCGGCGTTAACGGTGCTGCTGAACATTCCTTTCAATTTCGCCAACATCATCGTGCTGCCGTTGCTGTTTGGGCTCGGCGTGGACAATGGCATTCATATGGCACACCGGCTGCATTACCTCCGCAACGGCGAAGGTAACCTGCTCAGTACCAGCGAAGCCAAGGGTGTGTTTTACGGCGCACTCACCACGGTCTTCAGTTTCGTCAGCCTGGCCTTCACACACCATCCTGGCACGGCAAGTATCGGAATTTTGCTGGCGCTCGGTTTGATGCTGTCGCTGGCCTGCTCCCTGATCGTACTTCCGGCCTTCGGCACCTGGCAGCCCCGTCGGTTCCGCCGAGCGTTGTAGAATTTGCCCTTTTTCACTGCCACCCCACACGAGGTCCTGATGTCTTCGCCCATTGCCGAATTTCTCGAACACCGCCGCGGCGACAATTTTGGGCTACACGAGAAGTTTCTCAACCCTCAGATGGTCCGGGTACTGAAGACCATTGGTTACGATCGGACATACACGCGGGCGAGAGGACCTTACCTGTACGATGCGGAAGGGAACGAGTACTTGGATTTGCTGAGCGGGTTCGGCGTGTTCGCGCTGGGCCGCAACCATCCTCAAGTCATCGCCGCGCTCACCGACGTGCTGCAGAGCGAACTGCCCGATATGGTGCAGATGGACGTGTCGCTGCTGAGTGGACTCCTCGCCGAGCGTATTCTGCGGTTCTGCCCGCCCAACGTCAGCCGCGTGTTCTTTTGCAACTCCGGTGCGGAGGCAGTCGAAGGCGCGATCAAATTCGCCCGCTACACCACCAAACGGGAAAACATCCTGTACTGCGAGCATGGCTTTCATGGCTTGACTATGGGGGCCTTGTCGCTGAACGGCGAGCACGTCTTCCGTGAGGGCTTCGGTCCCTTGTTGCCCGGATGCGAAGCGGTGCCGTTCAACGATCTCGCCGCGCTGGAACAGGCACTGCGGGGCCGTGATGTGGCGGCGTTCATCGTCGAGCCGATACAAGGGAAGGGCGTCAATCTGCCGAGTCCCGGCTTTCTGCCGGAAGCCTCGCAGCTTTGCCGAAAGTACGGCACCTTGTTCGTCGCCGACGAGATACAGACCGGCTTGGGGCGCACCGGAAAGTTCTGGGCTTTCGAGCACTGGGGCGGCGAGCCCGACATGATCTTGATGGCGAAGGCCTTGTCCGGCGGATTCGTGCCGGTTGGCGCGGTCGCAATGACGTCGACCATCATGGATGCGGTGTTCAACCGGATGGACCGCGCTGTGGTGCACGGATCCACTTTCTCCAAAAACAACATGGCGATGGCGGCGGGCCTGGCGTCGCTGCAGGTCATCGAAGACGAGAAGCTGGTCGAAAATGCGGCCCGCATAGGCGCTGAACTGCTGGCGGGATTCTCGGCGCTGTCCGAGCGCTACGAACTGCTCCGGGCGGTGCGCGGCAAAGGGCTGATGCTGGCACTGGAATTCGGCTCGCCCAAGAGCTTCGGCTTGAAAGCCGCGTGGAACTTGCTGGAAACGGCCAACAAAGGACTCTTCAGCCAGATGATCACGATCCCGCTGTTCAAGAATCACCGGATCTTGAGCCAGGTGGCCGGCCATGGCATGAACGTGGTGAAATTTCTTCCTCCGCTGGTGATCGGCGACAGGGATCGGGATTGGATTCTCAGCGCGCTCGATCAAGTGATCGCTGACTGCCACAAGGTCCCCGGCGCGATCTGGGATCTCGGGAAGACACTCACCGGCCATGCCCTGAAAGCCAAAGCCGGCTGAAGCCGCTGATGACCCCTTGATCCATTCTTCTGCACGACTACGGAATCTGAAACGATGTTCTGGCCTATCACTCGGAGATTGACGATCGTGCCGTACGCGCTTATGGCGGCACTCTGGTTCAGTGGTCATGCGCATGCCCATGCGGTGGTTACGGAATCCTCGCTGCAGACGCACCCGGTGCGTCCCCGCCAACCGACCACGGTGGTACTGAATTTCAACTCCGGGGTCGAGCTCCCGCTCTCCCGCGTGTTTCTGGTCAGCAAGGGCGATGTTCATCAGCCGGCTGAGATCACCGCCGGCAAAAAGCCCGGCGAGGTCCTGGTCCGCCTTCCCGCGCTGACCGAGGGAGAATACGCGATCAAATACAAGATCTTCGCGGCGGACGGACACTTCACCGAAAACGTCATCCGATTCACCGTCCAAGACACATCACAAACCCGGTAACTTCCCATGTACATGCAAGGCCTCGCCAATTTCCTCGACGACTTCCTCGGCGGTCTGATCCTGATCAGCTATGCCCTAGTCGTCGGGAGCCTGATCTGGGCCGTCTGGATTCTGCGGATCTGGTCTGCAGTGACCCGCGCCAGCGATGCCGTCGCTGCGCGGTCGGTGGCCCTGCTGCGCATCGGTGCGATCGCGCTGGCCGCGATGCAAGGCATCAAATTGGTCATCAAGGGATTGATTCTGGTTTCCACGCTCGGGGAGTTTCCGTTTGCGGCCTATGCGGGAACGGTCCAATTTAAAGCGGGTTTGCTGCGTCTACTGCTGGCGCTGGGCTTCATCTGGGTATCACGCCTGCTGCTGGATAAGCCGAAGGACATCAAGCTGTGGAATACGCTGGCCGCACTGACGGTTCCTCTGGTGATCAGCGGGGCCTGGCTGGTCCACGGGGTAGGACGTTTCGAGGATCGCGAACAGCTGATGATCCTCACCGTCGCTCATCAGTTCGCCGCAGCGGTTTGGTTCGGTGGCGTTGCCCAACTGCTGGCGCTGTGGCGCTTCGGACGGGCCGACCGTACCGCCAAGACCTTGTGGCCGGAAGCGGTGCATCGATTCGGCGGGCTCGGTGTCGTGTCGGTGGTGCTGCTGGTGGCCACCGGTATCCCTCTCGCTTGGGAATACGTAGGCTCGTGGGACGGCCTGTTCGGTACCGGCTACGGCAGCCTGGTGGCGACCAAGAGCGTGCTGCTGCTGATCGCGTTGTACTTCGCCTACCGCAACCATCGCGCCGGCCGCAGCTGGCGGCAGGGTGGCACCGACTCGTCGTTGATTTCTAAAGTGCCCTACTACATCGAAGCAGAAACATTCATTCTGGTCGGCGTGCTGTTCATCGCGGCCACGCTGTCCTCGCAGCCGCCGGCGGTCGACATTCGCGACTTGGCCGTACCGGTCGCTGATGTCGTCGAGATGTTTTCGCCGCATGTGCCGCGCCTGACTTCGCCGACCCACGAGGAATTGCTGGCCGCCGAACCGGGGCGGGTGGCTGTTGTCGGCAAAGTGCCTTCGGTCGCAGGCCAGCTCTGGTCCGATTACAACCACAACATCGCAGGGCTGTTTCTCACTACCATGGGGCTGATGGCGATGATTTACTATCTGACCGGATACCGCTGGGCTAATTACTGGCCATTGGGCTTCGTCGGGTTGGCGATTTTTCTGTTTTTCCGCAGCGACGCCGAGACTTGGCCGCTCGGACCGATCGGTTTCTGGGAAAGCACGTTCGGGAATGGCGAGGTATTCCAACACCGCATCGCGACGCTGCTGGCCTTCTGCCTCGGCGTCATGGAGCTGCGCGCGCGAACCAGGACCGACACCCGCAAGCTCAAATTCCTGTTTCCGGTGCTGTGTGCATTCGGCGGGGTCCTGCTG
>JALORT010000258.1 GCA_025458755.1 Methylotetracoccus sp. | reverse complement strand
GTAGGTCGCAACTGACCCGCGTGCAGCCACATTACCGCATTCGGGAGAGCTGAGCCGATGAGCGATCTCGGATGGGGTGAGGCGTGGGCACCCCATCGGCCGTCAACCGACGGAATTGGCTCCGCGTCGCGTGGGAGCTGAGACTGATCCCTTTGGGCGCCAAGGGGGGCGAGCCAGCGGTCCGCTCCTGGCCGTGACCGTCTGCTGAATTACCCCAGCCCGCTAGGGCAGAACGCGACAGCGGTTCCGCCATTTCGGTGGTTGGGACCACTACTGGTATATTTCTCGCCGGTGGCCGACGTCCACCACCAGGATCAGGAGACGCTCGTCGTGGATCTCGTAGAGGATGCGATAATCACCGACACGAATCCGCCAGGCGTTTCGTCCGCTAAGTTTCTTGACTCCCTGGGGTCTGGGTTCATCGGCCAGCCGGCGGATGGCACTGGATAACCGGTCCCGGTCCTGTCCGGCGATTCGTGACAGTGAACGTTGGGCACGCCTCTCGATGCAGATGGCGTAGGTCAATCGAGCCTTCCCTCGGCAATCTCGCGCATCGCCTCCTCGAACGGTATCGGCTCCGAGGGTTGAGCCTTGGCCTCGTCGTATGCGCGAATGTCATCGAGCTCCTCCAGCTCTGCTTTGATCTGCTGCCACGCGTCAAACGGCAGTACGACGGCCTTACGGTTGCCCGCTTCGTCTACTAGGTATTCTTCGTGCACGCTGATCATGTCATCATCCAGCTTTCTTCCCGAGTGACGGATTATAAGCCTTGGGGCGGAACGTCATAGCGATTCCAGCACCTGCCGGAACCCGCGGCGCCAACAATTTTGGTTGGATAAAAAATCCAGGGTTAATTCGGGGAGCTTTGACTGCTCAATTTTCAAGCGTATTTAGTGGCAACCTGGCGATAAAGGGCAGGGCTAGCCTCGCGGCACCTTGAGCAACACCGGGCCGTGACCGGCCGGCATGCGCCGCGATGAAGGGCCCGCGGAAAGGGCCAGCGCGGGTTTCGTGGGGTGTTCCCGATAGCAGCATACAAGGTGTAGCCCCACTGGCTACAACGAAACCGTTGCATTTCCACCTGACGTTCCCAGCAATTCGGCTTGTGGGCCGCGCAGCGCGGACCAACCGACACAGCCTTCCTGTCAGCTGCTCGGGCGCCTTGCCGAGCTTGCGCAGGAACGGCAGCCAGCGCGGGTCGTTGCGGAGCTTGGCGAACAGCGGCGCGAGCACGATCTGGGAGAGGCCCGGGGCCTGGTTGACCACGGCCTTGTCGAGCCTGTTCACAGAACGCGGCATGCGGTCTCGACCCGGCACGCGCGGGACCGACAATCGCGGAACGTTGCCGCCCGTTCCCGCGAACCATGCCGTCTGCCCCTGCCTGTGCGCGCCACGCCGCGACCGCGTCCCGCACCGCGGTCTATCAGCCGCGGCGGCCGGAACGCACGGTCGTGGATCAGGTGGTACAGGGGCATCTGAAAACCTGGTTGGAAGAGACCCGCAGCCGCGATCCGGATGGCGAGCGGGTCCCCGCGTACATTGAGCGGGACTTCCGACAGTACCTGACCTGCGACATTCTCGCCCACGGTTTTGCCCGGGCCCGCTGCGCGGCGTGCGGCCAAGACTTCCTGGTCGCCTTCGCCTCCAAGGGGCGGGGCGTTTGCCCGTCATGCACCACCCGCCGCATGGCCGAGACTGCGGCACAGCAGGTGGATCACGTGTTTCCCGGGTGCCGGTTCGGCAGTGGGTGCTTTCGTTGCCGAAACGGCAGCGCTATTTTGTCCATCACCACAGCCCTCTGGTCAACCCGGTGCTGCGGATCTTCCTCGCCGAGGTCGAAGCGGCGCTGCGATCCTGCAGTCCCGATGCCCTCGACGGGGCGCGTTTCGGGGCGGTGACGTTCGTCCACCGCTTCGGTTCCGCGCTGAACGCCAACTTGCACTTCCACTGCTGCGTGATCGACGGCGTGTTCAGCGCCACCGAGGAGGACCTTCGGTTTCATCCGGCGTGCCTGACCGACCGTGCCCTTGCCAAGGTGCAGCAGCAGACCCGGCGCCGGATGCTGAAGCTGTTCCAGCGCCGTGGGTTGCTGCCGGCAGAAGCAGTGGAGACCATGCAGGCCTGGGAACACGACGGCGGTTTTCATGCCGCACCTCCGTGTGCGGGCACCCTGCGGGTGGCTTGCAGCCGCGCAAATCGTCTGTCCTGACGATTTGTCTTGGACCAGCTCGCCGCGCTGATCCCGCCGCCGCGCAAACACCGCCACCGCTACCACGGCGTGCTGGCCCCCAACGCCCCGCTGCGCAACGCCGTCACGGCTCAGGCCGGGTTGCCGTTCGACGGGTCAGCCGGTCCCCTCGTGCCGGCGGCTCCCTTTGCCTCGTCCGGCGCCCCTTCTGCGCCATTCCTGATGGTTCTCGCTCGTTGACAAGACCCCGCCGCAGGCGCCTCCTCTCCCCCAATGGGCGGCAGACGCCATTGAATTTCTGATCCTTTTCAGTCGATGAAACGGACCGGCATGCCAAGTTCCAGACCCAGCGCTTCCCGCGCGGAACCCCGATTGACCGCGATTTCGACCAGATCGATGGAGTTCCGGTACCAGAAGGCCGTGTTGCCGGGAACGGTACAGAACGTGTCCCCCTCGGGCAACGCGCACCGATTCACCAGCAGCCGTTGTCCGGTCAAACTGTCCTCGTAGCGCCGGCCCGTAAAGGCGTTGCCGTAGGTATCGAAATAGATAATTCGATCGCGATCGGCCGGCCAATCTTCCAAATCCGGCTGCGGTTGCCGATGCTGCGCCCACAGAAAATCGTGTCGCGCGATCCGCGCCGCAACGGGCGCGAACAGATCACGCCCATGGAACGAAGCAGACAGGCGTTCCGGCCGCCAGTCGATCACGCTCCATTCGATCTGGCTCGCCTGGACCGCAACCACGTTGAACAAGCCGTTGTCCGGCCCGACGAACCAGCGGCCGTCGGCGTGCAGCACGATCGGATCGCGGCTGCCGCCCACCCCCGGATCGATCACGCCCAGTACCACGCAATCCACCGGAAGCACAGAGGACAGAGCGGCCAGCAGGTAGGCGCTGGATTCGGGATCGGCGTTCGGCGCATTGCTGACGAGGTCGATCACGTCGATGTCCGGAGCCACGGATCGTATCGCCGCCTTGACTTGCCCGAGGTAAGGGCCCTCGGCGCCGAAATCGGTAAACAGGAAAATCACGGCTCACCGCGTCACAGCGCAACCCGAAAAGGATTCCACACTACGGGCCTGAGGATTCTTCGGGCCGCGCGGCGCCCTCAGGCTCGCGGTCGCGCTCGAAAAAGCGGGAGAATAATAGGCCGACCTCGAACAGCATCCAGATCGGCACCGACAGCAGGGTTTGCGATACGACATCCGGTGGCGTCAGCACCATGCCGATGACGAAGGCCAGCACGATGATGTACGGGCGCTTTTCCCGCAAAGCCTCCGGCGTGATCACACCGCTCCACACCAACAGGATGGTTGCGATCGGAACCTCGAACGCGACGCCGAACGCGAAAAAGATCGTCAAAACGAAATCGAGGTAATGCGTGATATCCGTCATCACCGTCACTCCGGGGGGTGCGGCGGCGGAAAGGAACGCAAACAACAGCGGGAACACCACGAAGTAGGCAAACGCAATGCCGGCGTAGAATAAAATGATGCTTGCCAGCAGCAGCGGGAAAGCCAGCCGGCGTTCATGCCGGTAAAGCCCTGGAGCAATGAACGCCCAGGCCTGATAAAGTACGTAGGGCATCGCCAGAAACACCGAGACCACAAGCGTCAGCTTGAACGGCGTCAGGAACGGGGACGCAACCTCGATGGCAATCATCTGCGTGCCTGCCGGCATGTGCTCCAGCAACGGCCCGGCGAGAAACGCGTAGATCTGATTGGCGAAATAGGCGAGACTCAGAAAAACGAGCAGCACTGCGACGATGCTGCGAATCAGCCGATCCCGCAGCTCGACCAGGTGGGAAATGAAGGTCTGAGTCGAGTCCTCGAACTCCGCCGCGTCATCGTCCGCCGGCTTGATCGTTCGCTTGGCCATCCGGTTCCGGATCTTTGTGTTCACGATGTTCGGGGACAGTGTCCGGCGAGCGTTTTGTCGGTTCCTCGAGGTCGAATGACGACAGCGCTTTCTTTTCGCGCCGCAGCGCTTCCTGCAGTTCGTACAACTGCAGTTCATGATCGCTATCCTGCTTCACCGACGCGACCATCGAGCGCGCCTTGCGGACCCAGAGCGCCGTCTCGCGCGCCACCCGC
>JALORT010000257.1 GCA_025458755.1 Methylotetracoccus sp. | reverse complement strand
CCTCACACCCAAGGAGGAGCCCGGGGCCACCGAGCAGAAGCACAAGTTCAAGCTGAAGGGTGTTCCGGCGAAGCTTCGACTGAGGCTTATCCAAGACCAGACGCCGGACGAGACCACGCAGCGGACGAAGTTCGAGGAGTGGACCTTCGAAACGGAGACGGAGACGCTGCGGGCGACGGAACCGGTTAAAGAGGTCGCTGTGATCCTCTACGTTGACGAGCAGGTGGTATTTGAGGGGCAAACAGACGCGGACGGCTGCGTCGAGGCAAGCATTTCGCCCGGCGCAAGAACCGGCCGGGTCAAGCTGTACCCGGGCACCGAGAAAGAGACTGAAATTCCTCTCGAACTCGGTTGCGTCGAACCAGTCGATGAGCCGCCCGGCGTGGCCAAACGCCTTCACAACCTGGGTTACAATTGCTCGGCCGAAACCCAGGCTGAGTCTGAGGATCTGCAGATGGCGATCAAGGAGTTCCAAACCGACGAAGGCTTGGACGCCACTGGCACGATGGATCAACAAACCCGCGACGCACTCAAGAACGCCCATGGCGGGTAAGGATGTCGCGGCAACGCAACCAAAGCATGGCTGCCAAAAACTTCAAGATCATCGTTGAGTCCATCGAGGTGCTCGATGACTCGAGTCTCGTGGGGCCTGGGGAGTGGGTCTTTGAAGGACACATCGTCCGTCGCCCTTCGAATCAGCGCATCAATCTCGGCAAATCGGATCCGTTCGAAGCCAGGGCGGCCGGCGACACTTTCTCCCCGGGCTGGCAGGAAAGCATCAAGGTCACCAAGGACGATACCAAATACGAGGTCAACCTGTCCGGCACGGACGAAAGCGCCTCCCCAGCCGCTGACCTGGGCAAGGACAAACTGGTCATGAACAATCCGCTCAATCACGCCTTCGACCTCAAGCTTCACTCCAGCAGCAAGGCATTCGTGGCGCGCATCCGGGTGGAGATCGATGGGTTTTTCGCGAAACTCTTTGGATTCACGGCCCCGGTCGTTCGGGGTCACGCGAAATCCTCTGATTTCTCGACGCTGCACCACGAAGTGTTCAGCAAGATGGTGCACGTTCATCCGTTTATCCCGGTTCCCTGGACGACCGGTATTACCGCGAAACCGCCGGGGGTGAAGACGTTCTCGCCGCAACAAAACCTTGGGATGGCGGCGACGGATACGAAGCTGAACGCCATGGTCAACCCGGCGGTCATCCCGGCAATCTCGCCGAGCGACCCCGATTTTGCCGACAAAGTCGCCCGCATCTACATCACTCAATATGGTCCGTTCGATCCATCGAACGCCGCCAACAGCCTCGATCTAAACAAGGTCGTCTGGAAAGCCGCCACCGATAACATCAAGCTTTACACGGGGAAAGCCTCAGTTGGTGAAATCAAAGGGGGCCGGGAGATCAAGGCGTATGGAGTGCTTTCGGGCGATGCCGACGAGCAGGGGAAGATCGAGCTCCGATACGATTCGCCCGGAAATCCGCTGCTGGCGACGTTTGTTTGCTGGGTGGGAAAGCCCAAATATATCATCACTCGCGTCAACATCATTAAGACCACCAAAGTCGGCTCCCTGAACCCTTCCGTCACTCCGGCGGCGATTAAATCGATCATCACCTACAGCAATGTTCTGCTCTGGCAGGCTGGGATTCTCATGGTCATGGATAACGACGACACCGCGTATAACGGCGCGGTGAAGAAGGATGTCGGGATCTTCGAAGTCACCAGCGCCAGCGACTACACCTTCAATGTGGTCAAGAACGGCTCAATGGTCGCTCCGATTCTGAATCAACGATCCGGGGTCTTTAACGTGGCCTGCCTGCATTCTTGCGCTGGAAAGCCGAATCTCCTCGGCTCCGCAGTGGACCGTCGACTTTCGGTCGCGGAAGCCGACGTCAAGCTCAAGGTCTCTCCGAGCGATTCGTGGGTGCAACCGACCGGCGTGTTCCCGGATGAGGAAGCGGTCGAAGTGACAATGCTGAGGATGGGCCCGTCAGCCAAACGCGCCGATGGCCAGAAGAATCTTGCCGGCGACGGCAATCTTGACACGGTGTGCGCTTGCATCGTCACCGACAACGGGGCCCAGGCCGGGGTTAACACCCTGGCCCATGAACTGGGCCACGTGATTGGGCTTCACCACCGCGGAAACGGAGGCAACCAAACGGCTGCAGAGGGCTCCACGGACAAGGTCAATCATCAGGCTGGCCCCAACAAGGGCCACGGCCATCCCTTCCACGAAAACCTGATGTGCTACGGGTCCAATACCGTCCGGCAGGACCTGGATATGCTCCAGGCCTCGGTCGCGCGCAGCCATAAACTACTGACGGACAAGTTGCCTGCGCCCAAGCCCGTGCCCAAAGAACCCCTGCCTGCCCCCACTGCCTATCACCCGGCCAAAGAGGACTGCATCCTGCTGCAGGAATACCTCTCCGGAAAACGTGCCGGCCTGCAGCATACCAATTACGACCTCGGCGACTACGGCCCTGACGGAGACGGTGTGGATGGAATCGTCGGAAACAAAACCAAACAAGCGATCAAAGACTTTCAGCGCGACCACGGCGAAGGTCTTGCGGTTGATGGAATTTATGGACCCAAAACTCGCGAAGCATTTCTTGCTGAGCTTAACCCTCCTGACTAACGTTATGGCGATGAGTCCTGCTGACCAGAACATATTGCGCACTTCGCAAGACGCTCGCTTGCTAAAAAACACGGCCATTGCCTGCGTCAAGAGCGCGGACCCGAATGACCACGCCGCGCTCACTGAATTCCTCCGATCGGAGGACTTTCTTGGGCGACTCGACGACGAACAGAGCTATCGTGGCACCTACGTGGGCCTGAGACTTGCTCGGGTCATGAACACCGTCATGGAGCAACATCGCCTCCTGGGTGGGTCGGCCTCCCTGGACCGGCTGCTGCTCAGTTTGATCGATTCCAGCGACTTTCAGCGACATACCCTCCGCCGCCAGTTGCTGATCCGGGCGCTTGCGGTGATCAAACCTTCACCCGAGAAGGCCGTGCTTTACTGGAAAAGCCAAAGCGAGCCGGACAACGCCCTAACCTACGACGTCATCCAGGCGCTCTGCGTCAACCAAAGCGAGCCCGCCATGGCGCTCCTGGCCCAGCGGCTTGCGGATGAGGCGCAGCCCGAATCGCAACGCGCGGCGTGGATGCAACAGATCATCATGCCGATCCGGAACGATGCCCCGATTCTGAAGGCCTGTGAAACAGCCCTCAAATCTTCCATGTCAGCCGATCTGAAACCGGTCTGCATCGAAGCCCTCTTCGACTATAAAGCGGAGGCATGGTTTATGGACTGCGAGCCCCCCAAGCCGCCGGCTCGCTTTGCCGCCTCCCCCGCAGCGCGAGAAATCCTTGAGCGCATCGGTCGCTACGCCTTGGCCGAAATCCGTCTCGATCCGGATTTGCGGGGCAAGGTCGTACTCGGCTTGAAGGAGATCGGTGTCGATTTGGGCGAGGAGAGTCCTCCCAAGTAGCCCCACCGCCTCCGACATCCCGTGTTCTGCCCGGCAGGCGAGTGTCCTGTAATCACGGGGCCGACCCGGTCGAATACCGGTGGACGCATGCCCGGCGCCACGGATGTGGTGCCACCCATGCCCCGCATGCCGAGGACCACATTTGCGATCCGCAACGGACCGGCGTTGAACATCACCGTCTGGAGCAGGTGGACCCGGGCACACCGGGAGGAAAACTGGTGCGAGAAAAGGGGTTGACTCATGTCGCACCAGACGCGAGGGTTTCTCGCATTAAACCTGCAGAAAGGTACTATTCATGGCTCAACTGGTCTGCTCCGGTGCAATGATGATGTGCTCGTTTGGGGTGGCGCCCAGCGCCCTGAACGTGTTGCCGCAAAACAAGACCATGGGCGGCGGCCCGCCCGCCGCCAACATCATGGACAACAAGCCGATGGCGAACATACCGCCGTTCGGCATGTGCATGTCCATCGCCAATCCCACCGTGGCCTCGGCCACGGCGGCTGCGTTGGGCGTCCTCACCCCCATGCCGTGTATTCCCGTGACGGCAGCGCCGTGGGCTCCCGGGTCGCCCACGGTGATGATCGGCAACATGCCCGCCCTGAACAGCACCTCGAAGTGCATGTGCAACTGGGGCGGGGTGATCTCCATCACCTTCCCCGGGCAGGTGACCGTGAACGTGGCGTAGGCGCGAAACTGGTGAACGAGGGACGCTGACCATGCTTTTCAAGAATCCCATTTCGCTGTTTTCCAAACCGGCGGTGCCGTTGAAGAAACTTACCAGCCCGAATGCGGCCGATCTGGCCTCCAAG
>JALORT010000256.1 GCA_025458755.1 Methylotetracoccus sp. | reverse complement strand
GAATGTGATCCAGCATGTGATTGACGGCATGCGCTACCGGGTCCGGCATGTCGGGTGTCATGCCGTAAGCGTCAAAGCCGATCTTGCTGGCGATCGCACGGCGCTGCTGCTCCTGCACCTGCCGGTCGGGGTTGACGAAGTGCCCCGGAATGCCGACGACGGTCGCGCCGTCGGGCACGTTGCGCAGGACAACCGAGTTTGATCCGATGCGCGCGCCATCACCGACCGTCACGGGCCCGAGAACCTTTGCGCCAGCACCGATCACGACGCCGTTGCCGAGCGTCGGGTGACGCTTGCCCTTTTTCCAGCTGGTTCCACCCAAGGTCACACCGTGATAGAGGGTGCAGTCGTCCCCGATCACGGCGGTCTCGCCGATCACGACGCCCATACCATGGTCGATGAAAAAACGACGGCCGATTTGCGCGCCCGGGTGAATTTCGATTCCAGTCCACCAACGGGCCAGATAAGCAACAAAGCGCGCCGCCCAACGCAGTCCGCGACCCCAAAGCCGATGCGTGATCCGATGAACCAGAATCGCATGGACACCGGGATACGTGGTAATGATCTCCCAGAATGATTGGGCGGCTGGATCACGCTCGAATATGCACTCGAATTCCTCGCGAAATCGCCTCAACATGCCGTCTCTCTCTTGCGTAGGGTGCGGAGGCGGTGCTGGATCGTGGTCAGAATGCCGCGCAGCAGATGGATCTCCCGCTCCTCGATGCGGGAACGGCCGAAGATGCGGCGCAGCCGGCGCATGATCGAAGGAGATGACTTGCGTTCATGCAAGAAACCCACGTCCCACAGCATCGACTCAAGATGACTGAAGAACGATTCCAGTTCTTCGGAGGAAGCCAGAAGCGGTGCGACGTCGTCTGACACCGGTTTCGTCCCCGTGAGGTAGATCTCATAAGCGACGATTTGTACGGCAGCGGCGACATTAAGGGACGAAAACAAGGGGTTGCTGGGAACGTGCAGCAAAAAATGGCAGTGTTCAAGCTCCTCGTTCGTCAGGCCCGAATGTTCGCGCCCGAAAAGAATGGCCGTCCGGGCTCCTGGCGGCTGCCGTCCCACAAGCGCCGCACACTCCCTGGGCGACACTTGCGGCCAGGGTATGGAGCGAAGCCGTGCGCTGGCACCGATGACCAGGCGGCAATCACCGATGGCGTCGGCAAGCCGATCATGGACCGCAGCACGCTCCAGAACATCGTCCGCACCGGCTGCGCGCGCCGTCGCTTGCTCGCTCGGAAAGGTCTTCGGCGCGACCAGAGTTAGATCTGACAGCCCCATGTTCTTCATCGCACGCGCGGTCGCCCCGATGTTTCCGGGATGCGTCGTCTCGACAAGCACGATACGGACCGCGGTACCGTCCAGTGAATCCGGCCGGGAGGCGAAATCCGAGCTGCGTGCGGGTGCGGGTATGGTCATGGAGATGGCCGGCATGGTCGGCATTGCCCATCCGGCAACACCGTGTGTGCGACCGGGCTCGGCGGAAGAGCCGGAATGTTACCAGAATTTTGGTATTCTACCGCCCCACCTGAAGACGATTGGCCTATGGACCCGATGCTCACTATTGCGATCCGCGCTGCCCGAGCGGCAGGGGACGTGATCGCCCGTTCCCTCGGCCGGGTGGACCCGCGAAAGATCACAGCCAAGAGCAGGAACGATTTCGTCAGCGAAGTGGATCGACAGGCTGAAAGCGAAATCATCTACATTCTGCAGCGCGCCTATCCGAGCCACGGCATTCTCGCTGAAGAAACAGGAAGACAAGGCCGCCACAGCGAGGATTACCTCTGGGTCATCGATCCACTGGACGGCACAACCAACTTTCTCCACGGGTTTCCACAGTTCGCCGTATCGATCGGCCTGCTGTACCGGGGAGTACCCGAAGCGGGTGTTATTTACGACCCGCTCAGGCAGGAGCTTTTCACCGCCAAACGCGGCTCCGGAGCGACCCTGGAAAACCGGCGCATCCGGGTCACGAATTCGGCTACATTGCAGGGCGCCCTGCTCGGCACCGGGTTTCCGTTCAAGGATCAGCGATTCGTGGATCCCTATCTCGGCATGTTGAAGGACCTGATCCGGGATACTGCGGGGATTCGGCGCGCTGGCTCCGCGGCACTCGATCTGGCCTACGTGGCGGCCGGCCGACTGGACGGCTTCTGGGAAATGGGCCTGCAGCCCTGGGATATGGCTGCCGGCATACTGATGATTCGTGAAGCCGGGGGTATGGTGACTGATCTGACGGGCGGCGAAAGGGTCATGGAAACCGGATACGTGCTCGCCGCCAATCCGAAATTGCACCAGGCGATGCGCGACGCGATCGCTCCACATCTGAGCGAAGCCCTTCGACGGGAAATGGCCGGACCCTAGGGCCGGGTGCCCTTGTCCAACCCCGCCGGGCCGCCCGCAATTCTTGGGACTCTCTCCGGCAACGAGGCACCATTCCGCGGAAGCATCGCGCGACAAAAGCCGAAGCGCGGTCTTACCCGCCCGATACAGTGAATAATTCCCGACCATTGCGTGGAACATTCACAGCTTTGTCGACCTTGGTGGTCTATGCTGATCAGCGATCGGCAACTCTTGCCGGCACCCAGCCGGCCAAAGTCAACGGGACTCCCTTAGCGTCAGGCCATGCCGCAGAAGCGTCGGTTGTTGACGCGCCCCGCGTGCAACTGCCGCAATTTGGGGCGGCGCCGGCATTCCAGGGCCAGGTTGGATTGTTCCGAGGACCACCAAAGCGGCCGCCACAGAGAGAGATGCACTGACTGCTGAGGAATCCGGGAACACCGGTCCAAGATGTCGGTCGAACGGTGTCGGGTGTCAAGAGCACCGGCTCCGCAGCCCCTGGCCTGGCGTTAGCTGCACCTACCTTTGACTGCCGAACTAGATCGACCAACGGTACACATGATCATGAACGCTAAAGACCGTGTTGCACGCCGCCGTCAGATTGACAGCAGCAGCCCTCGGGCCGCGAGGTGCTCCGCTGCCAGTCTGTTGCGGCAGCGACTGGGAACCGACGGGGCGAGAAGAACCTTGCGGCGACGACTGGAGGGGTTGATTTATCGGGGGCAGGCTCTGGCAGTGCTCGGTTGAAGGCAGCACCACTCCTTGATGTCTCATGCTCTTGTTGCAGGTGCTCTCGATAGCATCGCTAGATCGAGAGCATCTGACCATTGACGATACGGACTACGCGGTGCAGGCGCTGCCTTACAGATGAACGCGCCGGATCGGCATCCGCCAGGATGGCGAACAGATCGAACTCTTCCTGCAGCTTCGCCAGGGATGGCAACGGGTCGGAGTCGGTCAGCAGAACGTCGCTCGTACTCGCGCGCAGAAGTCGGTTGACTCGGCTTACAAAACTCACGCTGGCCACCTCTCGAACGTTCACCTGGATGAGGCGGGAGTCTAGGCCGTTGGAGCAGTCGTCGGAACTCGCGAACGGGTAAATCATTAGGCGCTAAATTTACCGAAAATTTACCGTCACGCTCGAGTCAGGCTGATAATCTGGGCGCTATGCCGCGCAAGATTCGTTTACTGGTAGTCGAAGACGAACCGGCAATCCGTTCTGGCTTGGCCGACGTCCTCCTTTTCCACGGGTATGAGGTCGACACGGCCACAGAGGGGCCGGAGGGTCTGGCAAAGGCCCTCAGCGGAAAGTTCGATCTTGTTCTGCTCGATATCATGCTCCCCAAGATGGATGGACTGGAAATCTGCGATCGCATTCGCCGCAGTGACCCGGACCAGCCCATCATTCTGCTGACAGCGCGCAATACCGATGACGATGTCGTGCGTGGACTGGCCCTCGGCGCCGACGATTACGTTGCGAAGCCCTTCTCGGTTGCACAACTGGTATTGCGGGTTCAGGCCGTCTTGAGGCGATCGCAAATCGGCGTTGATCTTGCCACAACGATAGAACTTGGCGCCGACATCAGGATCGATACGAGAAATCTCGCTGGTACACGCGGGCAGGAAGTGCTCGCATTTACGCGTAAGGAAATCCAGGTTCTTCAATACCTGCACGCTCACCATGCACGTGCGGTTCCGCGAGAAGAGCTGTTGGCGAAAGTTTGGGGCTATGGAAAAGACCTGGAACTGGAAACCCGGACGGTCGATATCCACGTCGCGAAACTCCGCCGAAAGATCGAACCCGACCCATCGAACCCGAAGTATCTGGTGACCATTCGCGGTGCCGGTTATCGGCTGTTGATCACATGAGGTCACGCTCAGCGCGAGACCGGACACTTCTTCGTTGGGTCCTGGGATCGTTCTTCTTCGCCCTCGCCGTCCCCACCGCAATACTTATTCGG
>JALORT010000255.1 GCA_025458755.1 Methylotetracoccus sp. | reverse complement strand
ACGACCCCTCGGCAGCCGGCAACGCCGCACGCCGAGAACGCAGGCCCGGGAGCAGCGGGCGCCAGCCGGCCCGTCTGAGCTCTTTTCCCTCCCCTTGGAGCCGTGTCAACGCTCCGCACATTCCACTCCATCGTTCTTGCGCCGAAATCGGTGCCAGTGAAAACGTGCGTTGTGGTTTCTGAAAAGTATCTGTCGCCCTCCCCCGACAGGCGTAAGGGGATAACTTCTTGGGAGCATCTACCAAGTATCTGGTTTTTCTACAATTCATGTCGTGGCATCGCTATTGCATAAGTGACTCCGGTTTCTAGCCCGTGGTCCGCTGACAGGCCGATGGGCGCGTTCCATGCGCGCCCACCGGCCGCGCGACAACATGTGATAGATGAGGTCTGCATGAAAAATCGATTGTTCTCGGGGCGATCTGTCTCGCTCTACTTCCTGCTTTTCGGAAGTGCCTTGTTCTTCCTTAGCGACTCTGCCCTGGCGGAGTCCATGAATCTGGCCTGGGATGCCAGCCCCTCCACTAATGCTGCGGGCTACCGCATCTCTTTCGGGACGACGAGCGGCGGACCGTATACGCCGGCAAAGGATGTCGACGGAAGGACGACAACCAGTACGACCGTATCGTCGGCCAGCCTAAACGCTTGCACGACGTATTACTTTGTGGCGCAGGCCTACGATGCGTCGAAAACATCGTTCAGCGTGAATTCCAATCAGGTCTCGGGTCAGCCTGCTGATACCACGGGTCCGACCGCCTCGACTTTGACAGGAACCGCGGCGTCTTCAAGCCAGGTCAATCTGTCGTGGGGCGCGAGCACCGATAGTTGCGGTGTCACCGGTTACGCAGTCCAACGCTGCACGGGATCCGGCTGCTCGAACTTCACTCAGGTTACGACGACTACTGGAAGATCGTATTCCAATACCAACCTAACGCCCGGAACATACAGTTACCGGGTCGGGGCGAGCGATCCCACTGGCAACGTCACCTACTCGAACGTCGTAACTATCGCGACCTCCGCCGCGTCGGATACCAGCCCTCCGACCGTCCCAGCCGGGCTCACCGCGACGGCGGTGTCAAGTTCGCAGATTAACCTCTCGTGGACGGCTTCGAACGACAACATAGGCGTGGCGGGATACAGGGTTTACCGTGCAGGCACGCAGATTGCGACGGTCGCGACCGCCTCGTACAGCGATAACGGCGTCTCGGCCTCGACGGCCTACACCTACACCGTTGCGGCCTACGATGCGGCCGGAAACACTTCAGCACAGAGCTCAAGTGCGAGTGCAACCACCCCGGCCACGCCGCCGCCGACCGCGACATCGTGCACCAGCAACTGCACCATCTGGCCCAACAACGCGGTGCCGGGAACGGCCAGCAATAGCGACGCCAGCGCCGTTGAGGTCGGGCTGAAGTTCACCTCGGACGTTGCGGGTCAGATCACCGGTATCCGCTTCTTCAAGGGCAGCGCCAACACCGGTACGCATGTCGGTAACCTGTGGACGGCCAACGGGACGAACCTGGCCTCCGCGACGTTCACCAACGAGACCGCTTCCGGCTGGCAGCAGGTGAATTTCGCGGCCCCGGTGACGATTGCGGCGAACACCACGTACATCGCCTCGTATTTTGCCCCGGTCGGTCGTTATGCGATCAATTCATCGGGCTTGAATGCGAGTGTCGACAATGCCCCGCTGCATGCCTTGAGTGCGGGATCCTCCGGCGGGAACGGTGTTTATGCGTACGGCACGAGCAGCCGTTTCCCGGTCCAGACCTGGAACGGCTCCAACTACTGGGTGGATGTGGTGTTCTCGGCCGCATCTGTAGCGGATACTGCGGCTCCCAGCACCCCGGCGAATGTGAGCGGTACTGCAGCGTCGTCCGTGCAGATCAATCTGTCGTGGAGCGCGAGCACCGACAACGTCGGCGTCACCGAGTATCGGATCGAACGCTGCCAAGGGTCGAGCTGCACGAACTTTGCGCAGATCGGCACGGCGACCGGGACCACCTATGCCAACACTGGTCTCACGGCCTCGACCACCTACCGCTATCGGGTTCGGGCGACCGATGCCGCCGGCAACTTGAGCGGCTACTCCAACGTGGTCACGGTTGCGACCCCGGCCGCGGCGGATACCGCCGCACCCTCTGTTCCGGCAAGTCTTACGGCGACTGCGGCCTCGTCCTCGGAGATCAATCTGTCGTGGAGCGCCAGCACCGACAATGTCGGTGTGACGGGTTACCAGGTGGAACGCTGCCAGGGGTCGACTTGCTCGGTTGGGACGGCCTCAGGAACATCGTATTCCGATACAGGGCTCTCGGCTTCGACCACGTACAGCTACCGGGTTCGCGCGAGGGATGCCGCCGGCAATCTCAGCGGCTATTCGAACACCGCGAGCGCTACCACCCAGGCGACACCTCCGCCGAGCTCGACCTCGACGTCGTGTACCAGCAACTGCACCATCTGGCCCGGCACCGCGGTGCCGAATACGGTGGATGACGGCGACAGGAGCTCTATCGAGGTTGGGGTGAAGTTCACGTCGGATATTCCCGGCCAGATTACCGGTATCCGCTTCTACAAGGGGACCGCGAATACCGGCACGCATGTCGGCTCCTTGTGGACGGCCAACGGGGCGAAACTGGCCTCGGCGACCTTCACCAACGAGACCAGTTCCGGCTGGCAGCAGGTGAATTTCGGGACCCCGGTGACGATTGCCGCGAACACTACTTACGTGGCTTCCTACTCCGCCCTCAACGGGGGCTACAGCGCCGACGTGTCCAGCTTCTACCAGAAAGGAGTCGATAGTCCGCCGCTGCGAGCACTCGCCGATCAGGGAACAGCCGCTCCGAACGGTGTTTACAACTACCCGGCGGGCACCTTCCCGACGACCGGCTGGCGCCAGGCGAACTACTGGGTGGATGTGGTGTTTTCATCCACCACCTGCACCCCGGCGCCGGCGGCCAACGGATTGGTCGCCGCCTACGGCTTCGAGGAAGCCAGCGGTTCGACGGTGCTCGATCGGTCGGGAAACTGCAACAATGGGACGATATCGGGCGCCACGCGCGTCAGCAATGGGAAGTACGGTAAGGCCGTATCGTTCGGTGGGGCTAACAGCTGGATCACGATCCCCCATAGCGCATCGCTGGATCTGGCCGGCGGCATGACCATCGAAGCCTGGGTCAAGTCCGCAAGCGCGTCTCTGGGCGACCAGCGCGTCGGCGTGTTGTCGAAGGAAGCGTCGGGTGGAGCCGTGTATGAGCTCATCGCCAACTCGGGGACTACATCTGCTGCGGGCGGCCCCCTTGCCGGGATTCTAACGGCGGGCAGTGCCTGGAAGGAGACCGTAGCCGACATTCCATTGATGGCGGATACCTGGCGACACCTTGCGGCGACGTACGACAGCAGCACCGGCTACCTCCGCATGTACGTCGACGGCACCCAGGTCGATAGGTCCCAGACCAGTGGCACCATCAGCCTCTCCGGTGGCGTGCTTCGCATCGGCGGCAGAGTGGGGCAACTGTTCAGCGGCCTGATCGATGAGGTGCGGATCTACAACCGCAGGCTGTGTGGTGATACGACCAGTTTCTGCACTAGCACTCCGACGGTTGTCAGCGACATGAACACAGCCGTGGGACCCTAGGGCACCCACGCCCGATCCTCCGGCGGGTTCCCGCCGGAGGATTAAGCTGACCTTGAACCGCATGGAGAGGCACACGCCTTCCCATGCGGTTTTTTTTTGCACGCGGCGCCGCTCCTTCGGTCTCGAGCCGCAAGGGATCGAGGAGAGGATCCGAAATCGTTCGGAATCTTCCCGGTGAGTGAGGCGGTCCTGCGGTTATAAGCCACTGAACCACAACCGTTGGGCTCACTTCGGATCGGTCAAGCCGTCGGAGTCTCGGCCTCTGGATCCCATTGCCGGCATACTCCGCGAGACGGTAAAGAGTTCCCTTGCCTGCAGCGCGATGGGTGTGCGCGCTCTGTGCCGGAGCCCCGGTTCGGATGACGTCAGGACGGTCACATGGTCGCCCATTTGTAGGTCGGCGACCGGATGCAGAGATGCGTCTCCGTCATGAGGTCACGACTCCAGGTGCTGGTTCCGGGAACCGCTGGGCACCCGCCTTGCCGGTTTCGCCATCGCGGGTATTGGGCTAGGCAGTTCGGGCATTGAACAGCGGGCGGGCACGCGACGGCGCAAGGCAGTCCGGTTTTCCGTGCGGAGGCGCAAAAGCCGGGTCGGCGAATCCTGAGACCTGTTTCTATGTTAAATCAGCAGTCTACACGATCCGCTCATGGCGCCGGCTGCTCAGGCGTGGAGCGAGATTCTCGAGGGGGGG
>JALORT010000254.1 GCA_025458755.1 Methylotetracoccus sp. | reverse complement strand
CTTCGCCTACACCAGCGACTTCGGCATCTGCTCGCCCCCTGCTGACCCAGACGCTGCTGCCGCGCCGCCTTGAATCAGGGCCATCCACGGTCATCAACGTGTCCTCGGGCGGCATGTACGGCTCTGGCGTTAGACCGTGAGCGAAGCGAAGTCATGCGCACCGGGTTCACCATCCCCGCAGGAGCAAGCTCATGAGCACGCTGACCGCCGCCGAGCGAATTCGGGGCGCGCTGTGGGGCATGTTCGTCGGCGACGCGCTGGCGATGCCGGTGCATTGGTATTACGACCTTGCAGCCTTGCAGCGCGATTTCGGCGTAATCCGCGATTACCAGGCACCGAGGGCGGAACATCCGAATTCGATCATGGCGCTGGCCAGCACCGGTCGAGGCGGCCGGGGTTCCCAGGACGGCGACGTCGTCGGCGGCGTGATTCTCAAAGGCAAGAGACATCACTGGGGCCAGGCCAACTGTCACTATCATCAGGGCATGCAGGCCGGTGACAACACCCTCAACCTGCTGTGCGCGCGGGTGGTCCTACGCACGCTCGCCGCCGCCGGCCGTTATGTCCCTGGCGACTTTCTGCGTGAGTACGTTGCTTTCATGACGGCGCCGGATAGCCACAACGATACCTATGCCGAATCCTACCACCGTGACTTCTTCGCCAATTATGCCCGTGCCGTGCCCCCGGAACACTGTGCCGGCAGGGAAGGTCACGATACCGCTTCGATCGGAGGGCTGGTCGGTCTGCCGCCGCTCGTCTTCGCCGTACTGCGCCACGGGGACGCGGCAGGGGCAAGCGCGGCGGCGTTGACCCAACTGCGCTTGACTCACCGTTCCAGCAGACTGGAACGCCATGCGCTGGAATTCATCGGTCCGCTGGTTCGCTTGGTGCAAGATACTTCTGCCCGGATCGCACCGCTGGCCTGCGCCGCTGCCGAACGGCTGGGTTTCGCGGCCACGGCCGTGATCGAGCGCGTCCGCCGCAAGCACCTAACCGATCAGTACGTGATCGGCGGGCTGCTGAGTTCGGCTTGCTATATCGATCAATCACTCCCCGCCGTCTTCTATCTGGCGGCGCGCTATCCGGACGACTTTGAAGCGGCGCTGATCGCCAATGCCAATGTCGGCGGCGACAATTGCCATCGCGGCGCGGTGTTGGGCGCGCTCCTGGGCGCGGCGATGGGGCTCGAGGCGATTCCCGAGCGCTGGATGCAAGGGCTGACGGCGCGCACTGCGCTGGACGAGGAAATCGAGAACTTCATCGCCGGGTTTGGCTGGGAATGATCAAGAACGCCCCTCGGCCATGGGGGTCCGTCGAATCATTCTGTTAGCATAGATTCGGCGTTTTAGAAGACGCTGAACCCCGGGAGGCTCTGAGATGAAAGCGAACCGCGTACCCTGGATGATGGTCTTGGTTGCGTGCCTGACCTTCGCGACGATTGTTCCGGCCGCAGAGACGGTCAAGCCGCTGATCGTCGGCATGGAACTGGCCTATCCTCCTTTCGAGATGACCGATCCGCAGGGCAAAGCCTCCGGTGTAAGCGTCGATCTCGCGACGGACCTGGCGAGAAGTCTTGGTCGACCCGTGCTGATCCAGAACATGGCATTCGACGGACTTATCCCGGCGCTGAAGACTGGCAAGGTCGACCTAGTGATTTCCTCGTTGACGGCAACGGCCGAACGGGAGAAGGCGATCGATTTTTCCGACCCATACGTCTCGACAGGTCTCTGCCTCCTGTTGAAAAAGGATTCCGCTGCGCAGGGTATTGCGGACCTGGACAAGGCAGGCGTGAAAGTGGCGGTGAAGAAGGGGACGACGGGCCATCTTTATGCCAGCAGCAGGCTGAAGAATGCAGAAATACTGGTGCTGGACAAGGAGTCGGCGGCAGTTCTGGAGGTGTCACAGGGGAAAGCCGACGCCTTCATCTACGATCAGATGTCGACCTACCAGAACTGGCGGCGCAACAGCGCCACGACGCGGGCGGTGCTCGAGCCATTTCAGAGGGAGTCGTGGGCTGTCGGTATCCGCAAAGGCAACGATGAACTCAAGAGCAAGGTCAACAGTTTCCTCAAGACGTACCGCGAACAAGGCGGCTTTGATCGATTGGGGGACCGCTACCTGAAAGAGATGAAAGCGGAGTTCAAACGCTTGGGATACGCGTTTTTCCTCTAGCCCGATCGCCAGGGGAGCGCCTTGAAAGAATGCTGATGCAGGCATCGGGGCAACCGGTGGCGCGGGTGGCCTGGATAGCCTCGTGGTGCCTCGTCGCATTGCTCGCCGCTGCCGTCTTCAGCTTCGCCTTCAGCCAGTTGCAGTATGGCTGGAACTGGCAAGCCATATGGCATTATCGGGAGAAGTTCCTGCAGGGCTGGCTGATAACCGTCGCGCTCTCCGCTTCGGCCCTGCTGGCAAGCCTTCTGATCGGCTTGCTTGCCGCCCTCGCAAGGCGATCGGCGTTTCTGCCCCTGCGCTACGCGGCCATGCTCTACGTCGAAACAGTCCGCGGCACGCCCCTGCTCGTCCAGATCCTGATCCTGTTCTACGTCGTGGCCAACGCCTTTGGCATCGAGAACCGGTATTTCGTCGGAGTGCTTGCGCTTTCGCTGTTTGCCGGAGCCTATCTGTCCGAGATGATACGGTCGGGGATCGAAAGCGTACGTGATTCCCAGCTGGAATCGGCGCGAGCCATCGGGCTCACCCGGGCGCAGACCTACCGGCATGTGGTTTTTCCTCAAGTGGTGCGCCAGCTCGTTCCGCCGCTCACCGGCCAGTTTGCCTCGATCATCAAGGACTCGTCGCTGCTATCGATCATTGCCGTCAGCGAGTTCACGCTGAACGCCCAGGAAGTCAACGCCTTTACCTACAGTACCCTGGAAAGCTACCTCCCCCTGGCGGTCGGCTACCTGCTGTTGACGCTGCCGATATCTCTGCTCAGTCGTGTCCTGGAACGGAGGTTCTACTTTGCGACTTGATTGCTGCGCCATCAGCAAGCAGTTCGGACCACATCAGGCACTGCGTAATGTCAGCGTGTCGGTTGCGGCATTCCAGTCGCTCGCAATCATCGGTCCGTCCGGAGGTGGCAAGACGACCCTGTTGCGGATTATCGCGGGCCTTGAGATCCCAGACGCGGGTTACCTTCGCATCGATGAACAGCCGCTTGATTTCTCCGAAGCGTCTCTGCTGCTGCACCGCCGCCGCATCGGCACGGTGTTCCAGGCCTACAACCTGTTTCCTCACTTGACGGCGCGGGAAAACGTCATGCTTCCGCTTGTGGTGGTTCATGGTTTGTCGAGGGTCGAGGCGAACGCAACGGTCGATGCATTGTTCGAACGATTTCAGCTTTCCCGCCACGCCGATCGGCGACCGGCTGAGCTGTCCGGCGGCCAGCAGCAGCGCGTGGCGATTGTCCGGGCGATCGCCATCAAGCCGCGCTTCCTGATCTTTGACGAACCCACGTCCGCGCTTGACCCGGAGATGACGGCCGAGGTGCTCGATTTCATTGCGGAACTGCGCGATGAAGGACGGGATCTGATCATCGTCACGCACAACATGGGCTTTGCTCGACAAGTATCCGACCAGTGTCTGTTCATCGCGGAGGGCCAGGTACTGGAAGCAGGGCGCTCGATCGACGTGTTTGGCCGCCCGCGGAATCCCCTGTTGACGAACTTTCTCGCCAAGGTGCTCCGCTACTGATTTCGCGGCCGTGTCCGACGGGGGCAGGCGCAGGGGTTCGGCGTGGGTCAAGATGCCGCCAGCCCGGGCGACAGCGCAATCGCCTGCTTCTCCCGTCGGCGCAACGCTATTGAGGAAGGCTTGGCGGGCGCTCCGGTGGGTTCTGTCGCACTAAGCGAATGGTAGTAAGCTGGCCGCCGCTTGTGACGACGTGGACGATGGCAATGATCGGGGCACTGCGCAAGGTGATCAACCGGATGCACTACCCGCTGGAGGTGATGCTCGTGTGCGTGCGTTGGTATGCCACGTATCCGCCGAGCTTGCGTCATATCGAGGAAATGATGGCCGAGCGCGGTGTGTTCGTCGAACACGCCACGGCACATCGCTGGGCGATCAAGTTGCTTCCGGTGCTCGCAGCCGTGTTCCGTCGGCGTAAGCGCTTTGTGGGCAAGAGTTGGCCCATGGACGAGACGTACATCAAGGTGGCTGGGCAGTGGAAGTACTTGTACCGGGCAGTCGACCGTGACGGCGACACGATTGATTTCTGCTTCGCACCAACAGAGACGGCGCTGCGGCCCGCAGATTTCTGAAACGTGCCATCGAACTGCACGGTGTGCCCGAGAAGGTCACCATCGATAAGAGCGGCGCCAACAC
>JALORT010000253.1 GCA_025458755.1 Methylotetracoccus sp. | reverse complement strand
TTCGGCATGCCGACCGGCCAAATCGGGCAGTTGTCGCAACCCGGTGGCCCGCTGTTCGGCATCGAACACTCCAATGAGGGGCTGATTACCTTCCCCGGAGGACTGCCGATCGTCAACCGGGAAGGCATCCTCATCGGGGCCATCGGCGTCAGCGGCAGTTCGGTGGACAACGACCATGCCGTGGCCGAAGCCGGGGTGTGCGTGATCGGGCTGTGCGATCTGCCCGATCATCCGTGGCGCACCTGACGGCACAATACCGGACCTCCCGGTACGGACTCGCCCGTCCTGTCCGGATCGACCGGGATCGATGCCACCCCGACGGGGCTCGGAGCCCGGCAGACCAGAGTGCCTTGCGGTGTACCGGGGCGAACCGGACACCCGGGATTGCCGCGGACCACGTCCGCGTCCCGGTGACTTGGCGCGCACGGCGACTATCGGTCGTCCGCGGGCCTCCGGGGGCGGCCAGCCGAAACTTGCCCGGCGCGTTTGAGCCCAGTACCATCCCCTGCCACGGGGCAGGACCTGAATCCGTCTCCAAAATCCTTCCGACAACACCGTGGAGAAGTCAACCATGGATCGCAGAAATTTCGTGCGCTTCGTCCTGGCCGGCAGCAGCGTCGCCGTCCTCGCTCCTCGCTTGGCCGTCGCCGGCATTCCAGAGCAAGGGATGGCCGGGCGTGTCTACTACACCGCGGACAACCCCGGTCGCTGGAGCGCGAAAGTCAAAACCCATGTACCGCTGATCCAGATTCAGAAATCCGAGGGAACGGCCACCGTTGAGATCATCACTCCGCACGAAATGAAGGGATATGAACATTACATCGTCAAGCATGTGCTGTTCGACAAGAAGTTCGAATTCTTGGGGGAGAAGATTTTTGATCCGACGAAGGACGCCTCGCCGGTCTCCAGTTTCCCTCTCGACCGTTACACCGGAACCCTTTATGCGTTGAGCGTGTGCAATCTCCATGACTCCTGGCTGAACAGCGCCGAAGTGTAGGGCCAACGCAAGGAGAGATCTGCGTTCACCCTGCGTCGGGCCGCGCAGGGTGATCACCGGTGATGATCAGCAGGCCGGGCAATGCGCTGACCAAATGCATGCCGCCGTAAACGACCGAAATGGCCAAACTCTGCGCTGGATCAAGTCCAATCTGCGTCAGTGCGATCGTCGCCGCCGCTTCGCGCTTGCCCCAGTCCGAAACCAGACTGGGCAGCGATCCGGCGCCCAACAGGACCAGCGGAGCAAGACAGAAGACACTCCAAAGACTTGCATCGCATCCAACTGCCATCGCCGACAGAACAAAATTGGCCGTGAACAACAGGTTGGTGAGCAGCGAGAGTCCGTAATGGGTCGGGCGCACCAGTAGGTTCTGCAACACCCCGATCGACCCGATATCCCGCTTCAGTGTGCGTCGAAAGCGCCGAAGCAGCAGAGTCATCATCACCCCGCCGACAGCGCCCACTGCGGCGAGGGCAGCAGCGGGGCGCAGGTCGATACCCCCTTCACTCGAACCGAAATACCAGCTCGCGGAAACCATAGCCAAAGCGACCAATCCGAGGTAGGCGGAAAGGCGGTCGACAAACTGACTGGTCGCGAGCCGCAGCGGATCGGCACACATCCGCAGCCGCCAGAAGCGCGCCCATTCTCCGAACACCAGTGACGGCCCGAATTCTGACACAGCCCAACTGAGCCAGGTGGCCCGGACGAAATCGCTTAGCGGCGCCCGCACTCCGGCGGCTGTAGCAATCCAAAACCATCGCCACGAGGACGCCCACAGCAAAATCGCGTTCACCGCCAGCATGGCCACCAGAAACTTGGCATCGAGGCCGCGGAGGTAACCGATCAGCGCACCCCGATCGACATGCGACAGCAGCACGCCGAAGATCGCGAGGACAAGAAGCAACCGCACCAGCCGGCGGCGGAACAACGATCTCCAGCAGCCCACGTCAGTTACCCGGCGAGGCCATGCATTCCCGCACGGCAGGCCGCGGCAAAATCAGCGAACGCGTCATTCCAACCGCGGACCGGAGGTCGCCGGCAGCAGGACGCGGAGCACCGGCCCGGGGTATCCAGTAGAGCCATGAGTGCAACCGCGAACGCGTCGCGGTCGCCGACGGGAACCAGCCGAGCGCTTTCGGCCTCACCGACGATCCGGGTTGCCTCGCCGACGCGTGTGCCGACCACCGGAAGACCGGCGGCCACCGCCTCCGCCAACGCCATGCCGTAAGACTCGAAATAGCTAGCAGCGACGAACACGTCCATGGATACCATCAATCGGGCCAACGCGGCCGATGACAGGCTGCCGTGGAAGACGATCCGGTTCGAGCCGATCAACCTCGCCGCTAGGCGGTCGAATTCCCTGGTAAATTCCGCATCCGCCTCGCGACTGCCGACGATGTGCCAATGCCACCTTCGCCCCTCCATCTGTTGAAGCACAGACAACAGGTCACGGTAACCTTTCGCCGCCATCAGGTGGGCGACGCTCAACAGGTGAATCGGCGCGTCCCCGCCTTCCCGAGCTTTCCTTCGCACGCGCGGAAACACGGCATCGACTCCGGGCTCGCAGACGAATGAGGCGACCTGCGGGTAGCGTTCGCGCAGCACCGCCGCTAGGCCACGACCGGTCGCGACAAAAAAGGAGACCTGCGCGGCGATCCGATCTTCAAGAATCCTTGCCTGGCTGCGGGCGCGGGCATCCAGCGCCGGGCTCATCGACGGTAAATAGTGCATTAGAAACGCGTCTCTCCATGGCCCATCCTGCCGTTCCAAGGCCGGATAACATCCCATCAACAGGCTGTCCCAGAGCCTCAGCCGCTGCGAGACCTTCTTCCTCCGTGTTTGCGTTCCCATAGGGTCCGGGTGAAACTCGGCGCCGATGGGAACTCGGGGTTCCATGCGGACCGATTGCAGCGGAAATCGGTAGCGGCGGGCGTTCGCGATGATCCGGCGATTGAACTTGTCACCGCCCGACGGACTTGCGTCCCAAGAAGGATGGAGGAAAACGACAGTCTGCATAGGGTCTGTGGTGTGGCATGGCGTTCACACGCGCCGCGGGCATTGTAAGATGCTGTGGATGGAAAATTCAGCGCACGCGGTCTTGGCCGCATGGACCTACCGCCACGGCGTTCTGATGATGGCCGGGCTGGCGGCCGTGGTGGCGGGCGCGCCGATGACCACCATAGCGGCGCTCGCCGCGCTGTCGTTCGGGGTCCTGACCTACGAATTTCGAACCGGGTGGACCCCGAGCGGAGCGTATGGCTGGGCGAATCTGATCACGGCATGCCGGTTCCTGCTGGTGGGCCTGCTGCTTTGGTATGGGCTGCGGATGCCTCTGCTCGCGGTCGGTCTGGCCATCGCGGTGCTGCTGCTCGATGGAATCGATGGCTGGCAAGCCAGACGCTCCGGTTCCAGTTCAGCCTACGGGTCGTGTTTGGACAGAGAGGTCGATGCCTTCTTCACGTTGGCGCTCTGTCTCGTGCTCTACCACAGCGACCGCTTCGGCCCTTGGATTCTGATCCCCGGCGCGATGCGCTACGTGTTCGTTGTGTTCATTCATGTTGCCGCTCCGCCGATGAAACAGGAGCGAGCGACGCGCTGGAGCCGGGCGTCCGGAGCATTGGCGCTCGGCAGTTTGATCGCCTGTCTGCTGCCGCTCGGCGTCTGGGGCGTCTGGATCGGCGGAATCGCGACGGCGGTCGTCGTCGCCTCGTTTTCGCGCTCGTTTTGGAGGCTTTATCAGGACTGACGGCGCTGCAAACCTTCCCTCGTTCGAGACATCATCAGATGCTGCTGCGCGCTTGCCCCTCGTCCGTCCGCATGCGGTTAGCCGACGTACCGGGTTCGTAGTTGCCCATCAGTCCGGACCAAAACGCCGTCTCGGCCCGAATCGATAGGCGTTGCGCGCCGCGCACAATCGCCAAAAATCGGCGCCTCATGCGATCCGCTGGTCCGGGGGTGAACGCCTGACCTCATCGCAGCTCTCAGTCGAGAATCAGCCCCTGCTGGTAGGCAAGACGCGTCATCTCTGCGGTGGTGCTGAGGTTCAACTTGCTTTTGATCAGCGTCGTGTAATTGGCGACCGTTTTGTAGCCAAGCCGCAGTTCCTCGGCCACCTCGCGGGTCGTGAACCCACGCGCCAACAAGCAGAAGACATCGAACTCCCGCGCCGATAACGAATTCAGCGACGCTGTCCCCCCAGTGCGCATGACGTTGTCGATGTCCAGTTTGTGAGCCATGTCCTGCTCCAGATAGGTCTCTCCGACGGCAATTCGCTGTACCGCCTCGACCAGGACTTCGGGGGCACAGCTCTTCGTGATGTACCCTTTCGCGCCGG
>JALORT010000252.1 GCA_025458755.1 Methylotetracoccus sp. | reverse complement strand
TCGCGCGGGATGCCGAGCCGTTCGGCCAAAAGATCCGCGGTCTTGAAGCCGATGCCGTGGATGTCGAGCGCCAGCCGGTAGGGGTTCTCGGTGACGCGGACGATCGCTTCGTCGCCGTAGGTCTTGTAGATGCGCACGGCCCGCGAAGTACCGACGCCGTGCGACTGCAGGAACACCATGATCTCGCGAATCGCCTTCTGCTCGGCCCAGGCCGAGGTCACGCGCTCCTGCCGCTTCGGTCCGATGCCGTCCAGTTCCAACAGGCGTTCCGGGGATTGCTCGATGACATCGAAAACACTCTCGCCGAAGGCCTTCACCAGCTTCTTCGCGAAATGCGGACCGATGCCGCGGACCATGCCGGAGCCGAGGTATTTCTCGATCCCTTCCAGCGTGGTCGGCGGGACGATGCGGAGGTGGGTGGTCTTGAACTGCAGCCCGTGATTCCGGTCGTTGACCCACTGGCCCAGGCACTCGATGAATTCCCCGGCGGTGACCGACGCCGCGGAGCCGAGCACCGTGACCAGATCGCGTTGGCCCTTGACCTTGACCCGCAGTACACAGAAACCGGGTTCCTCGTTGTGAAACGTGGCCCGTTCGACCGAGCCGGAGAGGCGCGACCCAGCACACGCGGCTTGAATTCCGGCTATTTTCCAAATACGTGCTTTAACGGCTCCTTTTACAATTCCAAGTAAAGGATCTGATTTGCCTTGGATGGCAGAATCACAAGCTTTTCTACGTATCCTGAGCGTGAATGATCTTTCGGAACTACCACATGGTTTTCTGCCTTTCCTGCGATGGCGAGGCCAATGGGATAGTTTGTGGCCAGATCTCGCCCGTCACATCACATCATTTAGAATTTAGACTCTGAGTTGGCTGATAACATGGCACTCCAGCGGGCGTTAGCAGCATGATGTTCGCCAGTATCCGATTAGCTACAAATCTTGATCGTGAAGATATTCGCGGTGTTTATTTGCGCGCATTTCCAGAAGGCGAAAATCAGCTTGTGGCGACGCTGGCGGCGAATTTGCTTAGCGAAGAAACAGATCCTGAAACGATCGCGTTGGTTGCCGAAATTAGTGGCGACGTGGTGGGCCACATAGCATTCAGTCCCGTAATGGCAGATACCAACAATAATTGGCTAGGCTACATCCTGGCGCCACTTTGCGTAATACCTGAGCATCACAAGGTCGGCATTGGCTCAGAACTCGTAGAAAGCGGCATAGAACTGATTTCAAAAAAAATGGCCGATGTTGTTTTTGTCTATGGTGATCCGAAGTATTACGGAAAATTCGGTTTCAGCGCGGAAGCGGCTACCCAATTCATGCCACCTTACGAGCTAAAGTATCCCTTTGGGTGGCAAGCCAGAGTGCTGCACGAGGGAGGCTCCGATGATCAAGCTCGAAAGCTATCGTGCGTGCTGTCTTTGCGCGATCCGGCACTGTGGTGAGGATGCTGCTAACCAAGGCGTTCCAGCGGACCGGCTTCCGGCGCTTCGCGCCACCTGCAGCCGTCCGCTGAACTTCGACGTTAACCTGAATGGCAGCAATGGGAAGCCAACCCGCCATACACTGATTCGGACCAACTGGCTGGTCCTCCGACCATACGCGGACCCACAGCCGCGTCGCTGATAACGGACAGTCGGTGGTGCTTTTGGCACCGAGCCGAGATGTACAACTTTACGGTGTAGGGGTTCCATTCCAGAATTGAAGCGTCCCAGATTCCATTTCCTCTCTGCCGCGGGAGTCCCGAACATGAAGCAACAAATGTCGACCCGGCCATCGGCCATCCTTCTGGCCATCGCCGTAGGCTTCGCGCAATCGCTTGCGCTCGCCGCGCCAGTGACGGCTGCCGACGCCATCTACACCGGCGGACACATAGTCACCGTCAACGAACTTCAGCCGCAGGCCGAGGCCATTGCCGTCAAGGGCGGTCGTATCGTAGCCGTCGGGTATCGCGACGAGGTGATGAAGTTGAAGAGTGCCAAGACTCGGGTCGTCGACCTGGGCGGCAGGACGCTCGCGCCCGGCTTCATCGACCCGCACGGCCATGTGTTCAATACTGGCATTCAGGCGATCTCTGCCAACCTGTTGCCGCGACCGGACGGCGGAGTGAACGACATCGCTGAGATGCTGGCCGCGCTGAAGGCGTGGTCTGGTCAGAACCAGAAGATCACAGGCAAGTATGGGTGGATTGTCGGCTTCGGCTACGACGATGCCCAATTGAAGGAACAGCGGCACCCCACCCGCGACGATCTCGACGAGGTTTCGAGCGAGTTGCCAGTCGTCATCGTTCACCAGTCCGGGCATTTGGGCGTGATGAACAGCAAGGCGCTGGAACTGGTCGGCATCAACGCGAACTCCAAGGACCCGCAGGGTGGCCTGATTCGCCGCAAGGGCGGCCGCCAGGAGCCCAACGGCGTGCTGGAGGAGGCTGCATTCTTCGGGCCGATCTTCACGCTCTTGAGCAAGCTCGGCCCCGACGCGAACAAGGCGCTGTTCCAGGCCGGCGTCGATCTCTACAAGAGCTTCGGCTACACCACTGCTCAGGAGGGCCGGGCCTCCGCCGGCTCCGTGTCAACCATGAGCGCAGTCGCCAAGTCCGGCGGGCTGGACATCGACGTGGTGGCATATCCCGACATTGCCGTTGACCCGGGTGTCATCAAGTCGCCGTTGTGGTCACGCAGCTATGCGCAACACTTCCGTATCGGCGGCGCCAAAATCACGCTCGACGGCTCGCCGCAGGGCAAGACCGCCTGGCTGACGAAGCCCTACTTCAAGGTGCCCGTGGGACAGGCGCCCGACTACCGCGGTTATGCCCAGTTCAAGGACGACCAGACCAACGGCTTCGTCGATCTCGCCTTCAAGAACGGCTGGCAGCTGCTCGCGCACGTCAACGGCGATGCCGCCGTCGACCAACTCATCACGGCCGTGCGCCTGGCCGAGAAGAAGTACGGGATGGCCGATCGGCGCACGGTCGCCATCCATGCCCAGACCGCGCGGCTGGATCAGGTCGAGGCATTCAAGGAACTGGGCATCATCCCCTCGTTCTTCCCCATGCACACGTTCTACTGGGGCGACTGGCACCGCGACTCGGTGCTGGGTTTCGAGCGTGCCGTCAACATCTCTCCCACCGGCTGGGCAATCGAGCGGGGCATGATCTTTACTTCGCACCACGACGCGCCGGTGGCAATGCCCGATCCGATGCGCGTGCTCTCGGCCACGGTCACCCGCATGACGCGGAGCGGCCAAGTTCTGGGCCCGGAGCACCGCACGCCGCCGCTGGTGGCACTGAAGGCGCATACGCTCTGGTCGGCGTATCAGCATTTCGAGGAAAAGTTGAAGGGCTCACTTGAGGTCGGCAAGCTCGCCGACTTCGTCGTGCTCGATGGCAATCCGCTCACCGTTGACCCGATGAAGATCGCCGAGATCAAGGTTGTCGAAACGATCAAGGAGGGCAAGACCGTGTATCGACGCGATTCAGCCAAGAAGCAGGCAGCAACACAGTCTGGATGTACCCAGTCGGATGCCTGCTTCAGCCTGGCGAGCCACGTCCTTGCCCACGCCGGTGTCATCCATATGCACGGAAATGGCCACTGATCATGCGCCGCTGCGAATCGATTGTTGCCCTGATATTTTGCTGCCGTCTAGGAGGCGCCGCGCATGGGCAGCTGACGGCGCAGTTGGGCGAGGAGGCAGCCGCGGCCGTTGACAACGGCACCGATCCGACCACCCCGCCCGTCGCCGTGACGGTATTGGTCAACGACCGCTTGGCATCGGTTTGAGCGGCCGGTTCAAGGCAGGCTGGACGACCAGAATGGGTCGGGAGTACGCGGTGACCAGATGCGAAAGCTACCGTTCCGGGCGATGGACGTTCGAACGGCAGCTAACCGTTGCTCAGCTGACACCCAAGATGAGGGAACTTAACGTCGGCACAGGACCGATGACACGACGTCACGCCGTGTCGATCCGCTACGGATAGACGGACAAGAAATTCAATGGGGTCTGTCGACCACATGGTGAGAGGATGCGCCTGCGGCGGGGCCTCGTCAACGAGCGAGATCGGCGTCAGGCCGAGCGCGGTTTGACCACCCAGCCGAGGTTCGGGCACGCGATACACCAGTCGTTGCTCCGGCTCGAGCCATGCCAACCGCTCGCCCAGCGGACGGGCGCAGTAGCGGATGAGCCGTTCCAGGCCGGCGCGATCCCAGGACGGGACCCAAACCTCGGCGTTGACGGAGAAACCGCGGCCGTGCTCCCAGGCCTGCATGGTCTCCACCGCGTCCGCCGGCAGGAACTCATGGGATGGAACAGCCTCAGTAAGCGGCGCTGCTTCTG
>JALORT010000251.1 GCA_025458755.1 Methylotetracoccus sp. | reverse complement strand
ACCATCCTTGTCATAATCGACGAAAATCTGCCATCCGTCGTTCCAACTTGACCCGCTGCGTTTCAACGTGACGGGAGCGTTCCGCGCGACCGCCTCACTCCTGGCCCAGTTCAGCTCCGCGACCAACACGTTCAACTCCGATACTTGCCGGTTATCGAGGATGATGTTGCGGAAACTCGGCACGCCCAGCGTCAGCACCAGCGCCATCACGACAAGCGCGATCATCAGCTCAATCAGCGTGAAACCGCGGTGCGTTGTGGGTGTATTCATGGCTTGTTTCGCTGGCGAACCCTGCGAAACCCTAGTCGAAGTCTGTTGGCGCTGCTGTTAGGCAGGTAACAAAAGCGTGATTTTTAATGCCCATCAGGTCGCGCTTCCCAGTGCGCGAAGCCACCAGCCCGCGTCGGGCTGAAGCCCGGCCTACCGGTGATCCGCGGTGGCTACGCCCGTTATTTCACGGGCTCGGAGACGGGGCATGTCTGGGGCGAGAACCCATCGGGCGGAACGCGAGCAGGGACCGAAGCAACTGCTTGATGGGGCTATGGTGGAAGGATCCTTGGGCTCGGCAATGGCCTCCGCGGAGCACGACTACCCGTCAGGCAACGCGTTGCTACAGAATCGTCGGTCGGGATTTGGCGGCGGAGGAACCGGGCGGGAGCTATTCGCCGCTCAATGCCGGTCGGAATGCCCCAGCGATTTTTCGGGTGCGATGATGTCCCGCAGGCGCTGCTTCAATTCCTTGGTCTCGGGGAAGCTGCCTTCGGACTTGCGGGACCAGAGCATCACGTCTCCGACCCTGACGTCAAACACGCCGCCGCTGCCCGGGATCAATACGACACCGCCGAGTTCATCCTCGAACGTTGTCAGCAGTTCCTGGGCGAGCCAGGCGGCGCGCAGCAGCCAGCGGCACTGGGTGCAGTATTCGATCTCGACACGTGGCTTCAGCATGCGTATCTCCGCGGTTTCGGCATTTGTCCGTTCGATTCCTGCAGACCGCGCACGCGCGGTTTCTTACAAGCTCTCACAGCATCCTGAAGCCCTGCCAGAACAGCCGCGCGCCGACCACAAGCAGCACCGCGGCGAATCCGCGCCTGAGCACCGCGCCCGGCAGACGCGACGCCAGTTGGGCACCGACCGGCGCCAACGGGACACTCGCCAGGGTGATCGCGACAAATGCGGGCAAAGAGACGTAGCCGGCGCTCATGGGCGGCAGGTTAGGCTGATTCCAGCCCAGAATGACGAAGGCCGCCGTGCCGACCACGGCGATCGGAAAACCGCAGGCGCTCGAGATGGCGACGGCGTTCCGGATCGCGAAACCCCGTTTGACCAGATAAGGAACACTGAGCGTGCCGCCGCCAATGCCGAGGATCGTTGAGCTGACGCCGATCACGCTGCCCGCGGCTGCGAAATCGAGAGCCGAGGACTTTCCGTGACATCCGCTTGCCGGTCCGGAGCGGAAAAATAGGCGTTGCGCCACCAGAACCAGAAAGACGCCAAACAACAGCTTGAAGACAGGGACCGGCAGGCGTTCGGCGATCACCGCGCCGAGCAGCGAACCAACGACGATACCCGGCACGAGGCGACGTACCACGTCCCACCGAATCGCCCCCAGCCGATGGTGCGCCAAAACGGATGACACCGAGGTGATGGCGATCGTGGCAAGTGACGTCGCGACTGCCATCAGCATCACCAGACGCTCGTGAACGCCTTGCTCCGGAAGCTGCCAGGCCAAGAACGGCACTACGACGATCCCGCCGCCTACACCGAACATTCCGGCGGCAAGCCCGGCCAAAACGCCGCACACCAGATAGCCGGCAAGGCCCTCCCACATCCTTCCGAACACCGCATTAAAATGCGCATACTATCAGCAAACCCCGGCGGCCGTTCCCTGCGATGAAATGCTATCTGGTTGGAGGCGCCGTGCGCGACCGCCTGCTCGGCGTTCCCGTGACCGAACGCGATTGGGTGGTGATCGGATCGAGCCCGGACCAGATGGTTGCGCGGGGCTTCAGACCGGTCGGGAAGGATTTCCCGGTCTTCCTGCATCCGACCACCCACGAGGAGTATGCGCTGGCGCGCACCGAGCGGAAGACCGCGCCCGGCTATCGCGGATTCAGCGTCGAAACCGGTCCCGACGTCACGCTAGAAGCGGATCTGTTGCGCCGCGACCTCACGGTCAACGCGATGGCGTTGGACGAAAACGATCAGCTCATCGATCCTTACGGCGGTCTGCGGGACCTGAACGAAGGGCGGCTGCGCCATGTTTCTGCCGCATTCCGGGAAGATCCGGTGCGCATCCTCAGGGTGTCACGCTTCGCCGCCCGCTACGCGCGGCGCGGTTTCACCGTGGCCGAAGAAACCCTTGGTTTGATGCGCGAGATGGTCGCCTGCGGGGAAGCGGACGCACTGGTACCCGAGCGGGTCTGGGCGGAAGTGAACCGGGCACTCGGCGAACCGCAGCCGAGCGCGTTTTTCGCGACGCTGCGTGACTGCGGAGCCTTGGCGACGCTGTTTCCGGAGATCGACCGGCTGTTCGGTGTGCCGCAGCCGCCGCAGCATCATCCCGAGATCGACACCGGGGTCCATACGCTACTGGTACTGGAGCAGGCCGCGCGGTTGACCCCGGAGCCGATGATACGCTTCGCGGCGTTGACCCACGATCTGGGCAAGGCGCTGACGCCCGCCGAAATTCTGCCGAGACATCGCGGCCACGAGCGCCGGGGATTGGTTCCGCTGAAGGAGCTCTGCGAGCGCCTCAAGGTGCCGAATGCGTACCGGACGCTGGCCGAACAGGTGATGCTGTTTCATGGATTGTGCCATCGCGCGCTCGAGCTGCGCCCGGCCACGCTGATCGACCTGCTGCAGCGGCTCGATGGCCTCCATCGCCGCAACACCATCGACCCCTTTCTGCCCATCGCCGCAACACCATCGACCCATTTCTGCTCGCGTGCGAAGCCGACGCCAGAGGACGCCCCGGGTTCGAGGCTCGCCCGTATCCTCAGGCCGACTGGATGCGTGAGGCGCGTGCCGCCGCGCTGGAAGTACCGACCGCGCCTTTGGCCCAACAAGGACTCCAGGGTCTGGCGTTTGGCCGCGCGCTGCGGCAGCTCAGGATTGCCGCGATTCGGGAACGCCGTCGCCGTGCGATGTCGGGATGAATCCCGACCTACCGGGGCATCGTCGGGATAAATCCCGACCTACAATCAACGGAGGTTGTCATTCAAACGTAGGTCGGGTTTCAACCCGACAACGACGCCCGAACGACAGCATGTTCGACGGATCAACGACATGGCCTATTCCGACCTCCGTATCGGGCGTTATTCCGCTTTACGCATGACCTACCACATCACCACCGTCACGCGAAACCGGGCTCCGGTCTTCCGCGATTTTCATGCGGCCCGCAGCGTCGTGATCCAGCTGAAAATGCTGCATGATGAAGGACGGGCGGAGACGCTGTGTTACGTCTTGATGCCGGATCATCTGCATTGGCTGATGACATTGCGGGCAGGAGGGCTATCGGATGCGGTGCGACGCCTCAAAGGGCGCACGGCACATGCGATCGGCCGTCCGGTCTGGCAGCCCAATTATTACGATCACGGCATTCGCAGCGACGAAGACCTTCGAAAACTCGCGCGGTATATCGTGGCCAATCCGCTTCGTTCGGGCTTGGTCGACAGGATCGGGGCTTACCCGTGGTGGGATTCGATCTGGTTGGATGCGGGTTTGTCGGGCTGAAGCCCGACCTACCGGGGCATCGTCGGGATCAATCTCGACGTACGACGGTCAGGCCCATAGCGCCGCGAGGTTGAACTGGAGCGCATCAAACGGGGGCGCACAGATTTCGTCGGCTTCCTTGTAGACGCCGTCCAGGCGCCAATGTTGTTCATGGAGAGAAAAGACCTCCAGGGTTTGTGCATCGGGATCGACCAGCCAGACATGCGGTACGCCCTGCTCGGCGTATATGGGCAATTTATCTGCCCGATCCATCCGCGCGGTGGGCGGTGAAAGCACCTCGCAGACCCAATCCGGAGCCAGTTCGAAGTAGGCCTTGTCCGGCAGTGACGGCATTCGCTCGCGCCGCCAGCCGGCGAGATCGGGAACCAGGATGTGCGGGGCGAGATGAAGTTCCGGTTCAAACAGAATCCACCACCCGCCAGGGCCGTTGTTGCCTTCGTCGTAGCTCGGCACCAGCTTCCCGCCCATGATCGACGACGCGCGGGCGTGTTTTGGCGCGGGTCGCGGCAGTGTGATCAGGTGGCCATGAATGATCTGTGCGACCAGATGATCCGGGACCCGGCAAAGATCCTCGTAGGTGGCAAAACGTTCGGCGGGCATCGACATGGCTCTTTCTCCGACAGGTCAACGGTGAACTGGGCCCAGCGCGCCAAGGCCCGGTGCAGGCAAGGACTTTCGCTGGGGTACGGTTGATTTCGTCACACCGTGGGCTCGCCCAGCAGCCTCGCTTCCGCCTCCCGGTATTTTTCAGACGTTCTGGCGATCACCTCCGGCGGCAGGCGTGGCGCAGGCGGCTGCTTGTTCCAATCGAGACTTTCCAGATAATCGCGCACGAACTGCTTGTCGAAGCTGGGCGGGCTGATCCCGACTTGGTACTGGTCGAGAGGCCAGAACCGCGAAGAATCGGGTGTCAATGCCTCGTCGATCCAGTGCAGCCGGCCCTTTTCATCCAGACCGAATTCGAACTTGGTGTCCGCAATGATGATTCCTCTTTGCAGCGCGTAGTCCGCCGCCGCGCGGTAGAGCTGCAAGCTGACGCGCCGCACTTCCTCCGCACGCGCGCGCCCGAGGAGTTCGACAGTGTCATCGAAAGTGATGTTGGCATCGTGGTAGCCCTTCTCCGCTTTGGTCGACGGTGTGAAGATGGCCTGCGGAAGGCGTTCCGCCAACTGCAGCCCCGCAGGCAAATCGATGCCGCACACCGACCCCTTAGCCTTATAATCTTTCCAGCCGGAGCCGATCAAATAGCCGCGGACGACCGCCTCGACCGGCAGTGCCTGAAGCTTCTTCACGACCATCGACCGCCCCTGCACTTGGGCGCGCTCTGCCGGATCAGCGATCACTTGTTCCACCGCAAGAGTCGACAGATGGTTGGGAATCAGTGCACTGAGCCGCCCGAACCAAAAATTGGAGACAGAGGTCAGCACCTGTCCTTTGCCCGGTATCGGGTCAGGCAGAATGACGTCGAACGCGGAGATGCGGTCCGTCGTGACGATCAGCAGGTGTTCACTGTCGAGTTCGTAGATGTCCCGGACTTTCCCCCGGCTGCGCAACGGCACGCTGGTGAGAGAGCTTTCCAACAGTGTTTGCATCGCGATCATCGTCTGGTTGAGAGCCAATCTTTTTGAATCAGCGCCAATCATGGTAGTTTGATGCCCCTATGGCAAGTCTGAGTGTTCGACAGCGGCATGAGCTGGCTAGGTAAAGTGATCGGCGGGGCCTTCGGTTTCCTGATGGGAGGACCGCTGGGCGCCCTCCTCGGTACCGCTCTGGGACACCAGTACGATGCGGGCAAACGAGGCCAGCCGCAGACAGATCCCCGGCTCGAAAGCGGCGATCAGCAACGAGTGCAAATGGCGTTTTTTACCGCGACGTTCTCGGTGATGGGACACCTGGCCAAAACGGACGGGACCGTATCGCGCGCCGAGATCGACGCCGCTCGCTCCGTGATGAATCGTCTGGAGCTCTCGGAAGAGTTGCGCCAGACTGCGATTCAATTGTTCAGCGAAGGAAAAAAGCCGAACTTCCCGCTGCATCAAGCCCTGGAACAGTTTCGTCTCCAATGCCACCGGCGACCATCGCTGCTCCGCCTGTTCATCCAGATTCAACTGGAAACCGCCTATGCCGACGGGCCCTTGCGGCCCGCCGAGGAGCGATTGCTGCTTCAGATTTGCGACCGCGTGCATGTGTCCCGCTTCGATTTCTTCGCGATCAAGGCGCGGATTGAAGCCGAGCAGCGCATGGCTCAGGCCGGATACCACCGCACACGGCACCGCACCGGGCCCCCACCGCCGCTGAGAAAGCCGCCGATCGAGAACGCTTATGCGGTGCTGGGTTTACGCCCATCCGCTACCGCCGAGGAGATCAAACGGGCGTACCGGAGATTGATGGGGCAGCATCACCCCGACCGGCTGGCCGCGAACGGACTGCCGGAGGAAATGGTCCGCGTGGCGACCGAGAAAACGCAGCAGATCAGAAAGGCTTACGAATTGATCGCCGAAACCAGGAAATTGTGAACCGACCGGCCGGGCCGCCGCACGCTACCCCGAAGGATCAAAGCGGCGCCGGCACGCGTGTTTTGTCCACCCAGTCTCTGCCAAACCGAGAGCACAGGGTATCTGCTCCGGGACTCTTTAACCTTCAACAGGAGAGCTTATGCCGTCCTTCGATGTCGTTTCTGAAGTCAACATGCACGAAGTCAGTAACGCCTTAGATCAAGCCAACCGGGAAGTCACGACGCGGTTCGACTTCAAAGGCAGCGATGCCAAGTTCGAGGTGGAGGAAAACGCGATCCGCCTACTGGCACAATCCGAATTTCAGTTGCAGCAGATGCTGGACATTCTGCAGACGAAACTGGCGAAACGCGGCGTCGACATTCTGAGTCTTGATGTGCAACCGCCGGAATCGTCTGGCAAACACGCCCGTCAAGCCATCACGCTGAAGCAGGGCATCGATTCCGCCTTGGCCAAGACTCTGGTCAAAATGATCAAGGATTCGAAGCTGAAAGTGCAGGCCGCGATCCAGGGCGACAAGCTGCGCGTCTCCGGGGCGAAGAAGGATGATCTCCAGGCAACGATCGCCTTGCTGCGCAAGGCCGATATTTCGCAGCCTCTGCAGTACGAGAATTTCCGCGATTAAACCATCCCGCGTACCAGTGAGGCAGGGGAGATCAAATCCCCAAATCCCCCCACAGCAACTGGGCCGCTGCCAGCGCAACGATCGCCGCGGTTTCGGTGCGGAGAACTCGCGGGCCCAAGCGGACCGACAGGAACCCCGCCGCATGGGCTCTGGAACGCTCCTCCGCGGTGAAACCGCCTTCCGGCCCGGACAGCAGACGCACTTCGTCACCGAGCGGCGACAGGTCCTTCATCGCATGCTGGCCGCGCGGATCCAGCAGCAGCCTCAGCCCGTCGCCGGCAGCCAGCCACACGTCAAGCGGCCGGGGTTCGAACACTTCCGGCACCCGCGTTCGCACCGACTGTTCCGAGGCGCTCTGAGCCACCTTCAGCCAGTGGTCCCAACGCGCG